>JBGTDM010000217.1:0-4554 GCA_041748315.1 Pirellulaceae bacterium | reverse complement strand
CCCTTTGCCACCGTGAGAGAAAACCCTTCGCTCAATCCCAGAAAAGGGAGCGCAAAGAAAAGGAGGAATGGAACCAGCGTTCCCACTGCCAACCATGCCACTTGCCGCATTCGCCAAGTGTTCATTTCAAACTTTCAAACTATACTCGTCTGACAACACGATGATAACGATCCGCTCATTGCAACTTCAACAATTGCGCGTTGACCGCTACGATCACGGTTGATGCAGCCATCAATACGGCTCCTATCGCGGGGTGCAACAAAATACCGGCCCAGGCCAGCGGCCCTTTGTCGCCCTCCTTGACGCGATAACGTTTCCTTTTCTGTTTGACAAACTTCGCTGACTCTTCCAGAAGACGTTCGAACGTCAAGACATTGGGTTGATCTTGGCCAACTCCGCGCTGTATTGCCGTTTCCTATTTGAAATCCGGCAATTCATTTTCACGCATATCGTCGATCCGCTGTTCCAGTCGCTGCTCATAGGTCCCCAGATCACAACCCACGACACAATTCAACGCAAACACCAGAATTCCAATTTTTAACCAGCGAGCCATTTCCTGCCTTAATAAAATCAGCCGTTGTTTGAGTCAATTATAACCAGCGATTCAGTTGATTGAAAGCAAGAAAAGGCTCGCTGTCGCTGGTTAAGCAAGATTCAAACGGGTTGTTTGGCGCTCGATCAACTCTTGTGGATGTCAGCCGAATCCTATTTGCGGTGGTGCAACAAGTACCACCAGCAAATACCTCACAACATCCTCTCGAAATCGCGGGACAATCAAATCCAAAGCGGGCAATCGTTGATAAGAAATTGACTCAAGGGATTCTCAATGAAGACCTTAAATCTCGCTGGCGCGATTTCGCAAACCGGCGGCAACGTCACGAATAACCTGATCGATATCCGTGCGGATTTTAACCGCTGTCGCATCATTCGAATCCAACCGGGTTAACTGAGCATTCACATCGTCAAGACAGCGTTGCAAGGTTGCGACCAACCATTGTTTGGTGTCCGCTTCCAATACGGCGTGGTCAGCCACAATCAGCTTTTCACACCCCGCCTTGAATTCGAGCAAGCGTTGACGAACGTCATCGCGTTGTACCGGCCGTTGATTAAACCAGGCATCGGCGCCGCGAGCAAGTTTATTCAGATACTCTGCCGGAGTTAGATCACTGAGGTCGTCGGCGGATGCCCAGCCCCAGGCAACCGTTCCTGTATTGGGTGCCGGCCAATTCGCGAAAACAAAGAAGCCAGCCGTAACAGCCAACAGCAGGACGGCGGCCATAGAAAATAGTCTCAGGCTGGATGCCGCATTCGGGATGCCAACCTCACGTTTCATGCTAGAACCGGTCGACGTAACAACCTGATTGCGACTGGCTCGTTCGAGTTCGGATTGTTCAATTTGTCGAGCCAAACCCTCGCGCAGCGCACCTTCGTCTGCAATTAAATTGGATGTTTCGACCAAGTCGAGCCAATGGCGAGCTCCTCGTTCCAAGATCTCTTGTTGCAGTTCCATGAGGCTGTAAGGGTGTCGCAGCAATCGTTGCAAGTCGGCTTCGGCAACTTCCACCAGTCCACGTTGCAACGCCAAATCGAGCTTTCCACCCATGAGTACATTGAGGTCGCTTGGTTTTCCATGCGTGCTGACGACTGCGAGTTCACTCACCAATTGCCGCAAATCGCCACTCACCAAAATCGGTTCAAGCCAATCGACGAGTTCTTGTTTCGCATCAGGAATTTCAATAAGGAGTGATTTCATTGTGAGTTGACCTCAACGCAGGTTCGTAATTGTGCTTTGGCGTGGAAAAGTAGCTTATGGGCTTTGGCTTCGGTGATCTCGAGTTCTTTACAGATATCGTCGTACGGGTCGCCCACCAGCCTTCGTTGGACAACCTGTTTTGACGGTTGATCCAACCGCTCCAAACAACTTGCGAAAACTCGTTTGACTTCCTGATCGATAATAACATCTAACGGTGTATCCTCGGTTGGGGCTGCTTTTTCGTCAAAGTCCGAAGTCGCTTCGTGCATTCGACGTTGTTTGCGATAATGGTCGATAATATGGCGGCTTGCAATCGTTAACAGCCAAGCTCGATAGTTTCCCCCCTGAAATGTCGCGGTCCCCCCCCAAACCTTAACCCAGATTTCCTGTTGCAAGTCATCGGCATCTGATCGAGCGACCCGAGTTCGAATAAATGCCAACGTCAGGCGCTCGTAGCGCTCGTATAACATAAAGAAAGCGGCCTTCGATTGTTCGTCTCCGGCCGCTATCTGTGCTACAAGCTGTTCATCGGTAGCCTGATCATTTTCTGGTTGCTGCAAGGTCATCTCATGATTTTTTGTTCTTTGGGCAACCCTGTCAACAGTGTTGGATTAGTGATGACAGCAGGTTTTGATTTTTTTGTAGACAGGGAATTTTACGGTTTTGTAGTAGGTTTTCCATACGTAGTACTTGGTTCCACATGGATGATAAAGGACGACCTTCTTCTTGACGGGAATTTGCTTGTATACGTAAGTGACGATGGTTTTGTACGAACAAATGTGCTGCGGAGCTGAGTAGCCGTATCCATAGCCATGGTCTGCCGAGGCGGTTTGAGGAAGCGATGCTGAACCTGCAAGTCCTGCTGCTGCGACGGCCAAAGCGAGTGTGATTTTTGAAAACATGATTGACTCCTGATTAAGTTGTTTATTACGAACGATTTAATGAATGAAACGTCTGTCAGACCGATTTCTTCCAAAAAACTTCCAGATTTTTGTGAGCCGCTGAAATTTGCGGCTGGCTCAAGGTTTCTTGGTGTTTTCGACCTGTATTGCCAAGCGAAGACCACCCTCCGCACGGGACAATAAACTCCAATCATTCACCTTTTATCCGTGACTCGTCTCAAAATCCGCCGCTCTTGCCTCAAAAACAAGCCGTTCGGCGCCTCCTGAGCTCGGCCGTCGCCCCTCCTGGAAACGCTCAATACCGAATTGATTTGCCTTCAGTCCGAGCCAGGGATGATCATGCCATACACGGTCTGTTCGAGGGAAATAGACGCTGACTCATTCGAACACAGGCTCTGGAGGCAACGACCGTTTGTTTTCCCAGATCTTGATTGGCGTGAAGTTGAAATCCGAATAGGGCCGGAATTGCGATTGAAAAAAAGCAAAACCGGCCCAAAATCGTTGATTTCGAGCCGGCTTTTGCGTTTCGGATTTCAGATTGTTCGCCTGGGATCTCCTCCGACCTCAATTCGTTGCATCTCAAGGAATGCCAGGCGTCGTTTCACGTTCCGATGATCAATGACCCCAGCAAATGGGAACCTTTTTGTAAACCGGAACTTTTATCGTCTTGTAATAAGTCTTCCAGACGTAATAAGGAGTTCCGCAAGGATGGTACAGTACAACCTTCTTTTTGACCAGGATTTGCTTGTAGACGTAGGTGACAACGACCTTGTGCTGCGTAGCATGTTGCAGATGTTCGTAGCCGTAGCCTTGATCATAAGCATGTCCATATCCATAACCATAACCATCGTTAGCAGATGCGGACTGTGGAAGCGCTGCCGAGCCTGCTAAACCTGCTGCTGCGACGGCTAAAGCGAGTGTGATTTTTGAAAACATGATTGACTCCTGTTTGAAAAAATGTCAAGTGATTAAAGTTAAAACGTTGATCAAGCCGTAATCGGGAAAGATGCACAATTCTGAGAAATAGTTAAGGTTGGCGAATTGAGCATGGTTTCTGAATCGTTCTTGATCTGACTGACCAAGCGAACGCGGGGGTCTCAACAGGCCAAAATTAATTCGCGTTTTTTAGAAACGAAGCCGATCACGGACCCGCATCGGACTTGAAGCCGCAGCCTCTAAACCCTTGCACGAAGAAGTTGCCTTTTTCCACCGACCTGTTTTCCTGGCAGTTTTTTGGCTACGGGCGTGCTCACGGCTGTGACGTTCAACGGTCGAGAACCCGGCGAAGCTTCAAGCTGGTGAAGGCGGCGATGATTTCAAAACTTGGGAATGTCAGCGTTGGCAAACCCCAAGGCACCGAAATGCACCTGACCGAAGAATTCGACGCTGGCCCCACAACGGTTGGGGCAACATCGCTTAAAAGAGCTAGTTTGCGAAAGGTCTTTATTCGATCGAACGGAAGGAAACGACCGTAAGTTTCGTATGATTTCCCAAGAAGCCCGGCAGGTGGTGATGGAACACTTGGAGTCACTCACGGTCAGTATCGGTTAGTTTGGCATATTTAATGCGAAGCGCTGGCAGCAGCTTGAGCGAGTTTTTAAAGTAGATTTTTTGCAGGACGTCATCAGGCAGGTTGATACCATAGATTTGCCAAAGTCCCTGGGGGGGAAACTCCTTTTCGGAATATGGAAAGTACTCGTCCCAGGTTTCCAAAAATCGCCAATAGTACTTCAATCGCTGCTCCGGCCATGGACCATCGGTTCCAAACAGGATTCGGTCCTGGTACTTGATACAGAATTCACGAGCAGAATAGGGCTGCCTTCCCAATTCAGCGATCCTCGACGAGATTTCAACGAATAGATTTGGGAATCGATCGAGCCAACTCGCAACGCATTCCAA
>JBGTDM010000216.1:0-6737 GCA_041748315.1 Pirellulaceae bacterium | reverse complement strand
GAACAACAGATTTCCATTAAGCGTGCGGCTTGATGACGTCGTTACAAAGCAACGCCCATGAATTACTATTTTCCTAAAGCGCTGCTCCAAACCGGTTGGGCAGACGACGTGATGCTCGAAATCGACTCGACGACGCGTTTGATCTCGAAAGTCCATCAGGGAGTAGACATTGACGGCACTCAGCCTTCGCAACGGTTCAATGCGATTGCCATTCCTTCATTTACCAACGGTCATTCGCACGCGTTTCAACGCGCATTTACTGGCTTGAGCGAGTTTAGAACCGGTCAGCACGACAGCTTTTGGACTTGGCGAAAACTGATGTATCAGTTTTTGGAGTCGCTATCACCCGATCAGATGTACACGATTGCGAAACGACTCTATCGAGGCATGTTGGAGTGCGGATATTCGGCTGTATGTGAATTCCACTATGTCCATCACTCGCCGAATGGACAACCCTACGACGATCGCGCGATCATGGCAAATTCGCTGATCCAGGCAGCCCTTGACGTCGGACTGTCCATCTGCATGTTGCCTGTTCTGTATCAACGCAGCGGATTCGAAGATGGTCCATTGGATGGAGCACAAAAACGATTCTACAATGACACGGAAGGGTTCCTCGATTTATGTAGGAAGCTGCAAACCGAATGGAAGGGAGAGGGAAATGTTTCCCTGGGAGTTGCCCTCCATTCGTTGCGCGCCGTCAGGATGGAGGTGATCAAACAAGTCATCGAAGAAATCAGAACGGTCTCCCCGCTCGCACCCATTCATATGCATATTGCCGAACAGACCCAGGAAGTCATGGATTGCGTGAGCGTGACTCGACGCCGGCCAGTGGAGTACTTGCTCGAACATTGTGAACTGGATTCACACTGGTGTCTGATTCATGCGACTCACGTGAATGAGGAGGAAAACCGGAGCATCGCAACCAGCGGAGCGACCGTCTGCGTTTGTCCGACAACCGAAGCCAACCTGGGTGACGGTATCTTTTCGGCGGAGCAGTATCTTCTGGATTATTCCGGGGCGCTTGCCATCGGAAGCGACAGCAATTTATGCCTAAACCCATTTTCCGAGTTGCGTTTATTGGAATATGGACAACGCTTAAAGAAACATCGCCGCGCGGTTCTGAGCACTTCAGAGCTTTCCACCGGAAGATTCCTATGCAATCAGAGTTGGGCAAGCGCATCGAGCATCAGTAATTTTGCGACAGGCGTTATTGCCGTAGGTCATCGAGTTGATCTGATGCTACTTGATCCCGAGCAATTCGCGATCTCCAGTTTTTCGCAGTTTCCAGATCGATATCTGGACTTCTGCTTGGTTGACGAGCAAGCATGGGGTACCCGTTGCCTCACAGGTATGATCGTCAATGGCGAGCCAATCCAGTTTGGCCATTAAACCGAAACGGACGATTTAGGAAAATAATCCATGATGTGCATTGCTTCCTGGGATCCGGACATCGATCGATTGAATTCGAGCTGGGTGACGTTGGCCAAGGAATGATCGATTGTCAATTAAACAGTGCACGCTTTCCGTCGGGGATTGTCACTCCATTTAACATGAGTAAATTCGGTAGACCCATGAACCGCAACATTCCGGATTTTGACAAATTGGCGTTGGCTGCGCATCCCGTCGTTGACCAGATTGGACGCGTCGAGGATTTGGATGCGTTGTGGAGCCAATTGTTTGAATTGGACACGTGGTATTTCCTGGGTGAGCCAAAAACCATTTACAATGCCCTGGATGGAGTAAAGCCGTTTCAATGGGATCGGCGACAGAACGGTGAAACTTGGTTGCTGGCGTTTACTGATCTCAACCGCGCCAATCGGTGGAAGGAGACCCAGGATTCGCAGTTCAATGACGATCGAGTTCACTTCATGTCGTTGACGCCCGACGAGGCTCGAAGTCATATCCGATCACTGATCGGCTCAAAAGTAATCGGCATTCGATTCAATGAAGGATCCGACTATGGCTGGGCAGCTCGCGTGGAGGATATCGATCCGATTTTCAATCACTTGTTCGGATCGCATGGGAAAACGCGACGCTGAACAAGTTCGCCCTAGCAACATTGTCAATGCGCGTTCGATTTGACTTGTCTCAATTTCAGACCAGGCTTTCAAATTGAGATTTCGTATTGGCAATACGAAGTGAAGACCGAGTCATTTCCCGAGAAATTATGCAAAGGGAGGATCGGCACGCCAGATGCTGTTTAGAAAGGTGGGTCGAACGAAGAATTCCTTCCCTGATGTAATCTCTGGAGCTTTATGCCTCCCTTTCTCATTCTTCGTTTGGCCTCTTTCCATTTCTTGGTTCGTCGGCGGACGGCAGGCCTATTTGATTAGCGACATGAACTCGACGCGTGTGCGCTCGTCGTCTTTAAAGTCCCCTCGAAGTGCGCTGGTGACCGTTGTGCTTCCTGGCTTTCGAATTCCGCGAATGGCCATGCAGGAATGCTCCGCACTTAAAACGACCGCGACACCACGCGTACTCAGGTGTTGTTCCATGAGATCGGCGATTTCAACGGTCATTCGCTCTTGCACTTGAGGTCTTCGAGAGACCTCCTCGACGACTCGAGCAATTTTGCTCAAGCCAGTAACTTTTCCATTGGGGATATACGCTACGTGCGCGACACCGCTGAATGGCAAAAGATGATGTTCGCACATGCTGGTGAAGGGAATATCCCGAACCAACACCATTTCGTCGTAGCTTTCCGGAAACGAGACCTCCAAGTGTCGTCCTGGATCACCATGCAATCCCGCAAACATCTCCTGATACATTTTAGCGACACGACGAGGAGTTTCTTTCAACCCAGGCCGATCGGGATCTTCCCCCACGGATTGAAGGATGATTCGAACGGCAGCTTTGATTGCTTCCAGATCAATGTCGGCGGGAGTTGCTTTGCTCATCGGATCGCTGTTAATCGTAACTCGATTCATAATCATTTGAATACTTGCTTTCAACTTAGAAACTAAACGGAAACCACGCAAGCACACCGCAGTGACAATTCTCGCATAAGGGGCGCGGTGGCTTTCTGTTTCTAATTCACGCGAATTGTCGACAAACGGCTGGAAACCGCGTATTAGATCGCACCCTGTTTTGTGTTGATATTAAACGTTCCTGTTGTCGTGGCGATGTCCACCTCTAAACCAACCGGCACATCGACCCGATTCAGCAGGGTAAAACGTCAATTCGAACCCGTATTCCCAGGCGTGAGCAAATTGGATTTCCGAAATGAATGCATGAAATAGCTTGAAGAGCTCCCAATCGTTACATGAACACTCCACATTCTGAGTGGAGAGGACAATCTGACTGACGAGGGAGTGAAGCATGTCAACGAACATGCTTGAAATCGATGAACGAGCGAGTGATTGTCGCCAGACCCAGCTCGCGAACGACTCCCATTCAAAAAACTTTGAAGACTCAGTCGAATCAACTCTAACGATCAGGCTCTGGGATTGGGCCTCCCGGTAGATTCGGGACGCCGAGATCCCGAGCAGCCTCGACAAACGAAGTGACATCTTCATCGACGAATTCAGCCAGTTTCGAATAGATTTCGGCATACATTTCCTGAGCAATCTCAAATGAACGTCGATGCGTCTGCGTTGGCGCCGACAACGATCTGGTCGTGCT
Source organism: Pirellulaceae bacterium (assembly GCA_041748315.1). Lineage (GTDB taxonomy): Bacteria > Planctomycetota > Planctomycetia > Pirellulales > Pirellulaceae > CALMEE01. The sequence continues at coordinate 3,113 of JBGTDM010000216.1, read as the reverse complement.
GCCAGCATTCCGCAGGCGTTGACGGATTGAATGCCGCGAATCTTCACCCACACGTCGTCGAATCGCTGCGTCATCGTTCAATTCATTTGACAGTTCCACGTAGCGCCGTTTTAACGCAACCAATTGCGCAGATAGCTCGTCATGCGGTTCGTCGAATGTTCTTAACGCGTTTTCGACTTGAACCAATTTCTGATTGGCATCGCTTAACCCTTGTTCAGCGCTTGCCAATTTTTTGTTGAAATCATCTAGATCCTGGTAATAGGCCAAAATCACATTTCGATCCTCGACCGGAATTGGAATTGTCGGTTCAATGCAGGCAATCACTTCGAACGCGACAGCTTCTTGCAGCAACTCCGTATCGCTTTCTGGAGCGACTTGTTCGACTGTGACGGAGTAAGTGCCCTCAGCGATCTGGGCATTCGATCGATTCTGTAAATTCCAGTTGATACGATGCAATCCTTGATCAACCGGAGCATCGAGTTTTTGGACGATGTTGTCCGAGGCATCTCGAATCGTGAAGACCAATTTTGGAGCGACCTCCAATTGCTCGAGCAGGAGCGTCTCCACTGAAGGAATGGGGACAGGCTTTCCAGATGATTTGGCTTGCGTTTCTGCCTCTTCTCGGCGTTGCTTGGCCGATTTAAAACCCTCCTTCAGAAAGTAGGTAAACACGCCCCCGTAATCGGGATTTGGAGCGTTGTAGAACGAGTCCCCTTGAAAGCCACGAACTCCACCCAGGAAATCAGCTTGGGGAAACTGTTTCACCTGCTTCATGGAGAACAGGTGAAAATTCTGCTCGCTAAATAATTCGGCATCGATTTCACGCAGCGGTGAATAGTCGTCAAGCACATAAAACCCACGACCAAACGTCGCTGCCACTAAATCATTCTCGCGACGCTGAATCTCTAGGTCGCGGACCGAAATCGTGGGCATGTTGTGCGAGAACTTAAACCAATTGCCACCCCCGTCGATCGTTGCGAAGACGCCGAACTCAGTGGCCAGAAACAACAAGTCTGCCTGTTCGTGATCTTGAATAATTCGCCAGCATAGATGTCGATCGGGAATGCCGTGGGTGATCATTGTCCACGACTGGCCTCGATTGACGCTTTTCATCACATAGGGTTTGTAGTCACCGTATTTATGCTGGTCGAAGCAGGCGAAGACTGTGTCCGGATCATGGTGACATGCTTTAATGTCATTGACAAACGCATACTCGGGCAACCCAGAAATCAATTCGATTTTTCGCCATGTCTCACCTCCATCTTCGGTGACCTGAATCAGCCCGTCATCCGTTCCAACATAGATCAGGTTCTCGTCAAGTGGTGACTCGCCAATCGATGTAATATTGTTGTATTCGCTCATCGCGCTCAAATCCCACGAGTCGTCAATACTCCAGAATCTGTTCATGACTGGCAGCGCGAGACGATTCAATTGGCGTGACAAGTCGGGGCTAATGTCGCGCCAGCTATCGCCGCGATCGTCACTTCGGTGAAGCTTCTTTGAGCCGAAATAGAGTCGCTGGTGATCATGAAAGCTAATTTCAATCGGCGAGTCCCAATTGAAACGCAGGCTCGTTTCATCTTTACCAGGCTGTGGCTGAATATCGACAGTCTCACCCGTACGTCGATCGTAGCGGCGCAGGTTCCCCTGTTGACTCTCTCCGTAAATGATATTCGGATCTTCTGGATCGATCGCACAGTCATGCCCATCTCCTCCCACGATCCTCCGCCAATCTCCGTTGGTGATTCCCTGGATGCGATTGGTAGCCGTCGGGCCATATTGTGTATAGTTATCCTGAGTCCCACCCACCACATGGTAAAACGGAAAATCATTGTCGAGTGCAAGTTTGTAAAACTGTGTCACTGGCAAGTTGGAAACAAATCGATAGGTCTGGCAACGATCATATGAGACGTACACACCACCGTCACATCCGACAATAACAATTTTCGGATCCGTCGGATGGAACGCAATTGCATGGTTGTCGACATGTTTGGAGGCGTTGCCAACCCCTTCAAAAGTTCTCCCTCCATCATCACTTCGTCCCAGAACCACATTTGCGTGATAGAGCGAATCGAACTGATGCGGATCGCACCAAATTTCCTGATAGTAATGAGGGCCCGTCCCACCACTGACATAATCACTCATTTTACGGAAGCTCACCCCACCATCTTCACTTCGGTAGACCCCGCCAGTGCGGTTTTTTTGCTCGATCGTTGCGTAGATCACGTTGGGGTCCTGTGGTGAAATGGCCAAGGCGATTTTCCCTTTGTCGCCTCGAGGAATGCCATTGGTCAATTCAATCCAGGTTTGGCCTCCATCCGTTGACTTGAAGATACCGGATTCTGGACCCGTGGCCATGAGTGCCCAAACCGTGCGATGTTTTTGATAGGTTGCAGCGTAAACGATATCTGGATCATCGGGATGAATGACCACATCTGTTGCACCGGTAAACTCTCCCTGACTCAAGACTTGTTTCCAACTGGCACCGCCGTCAATAGTCTTGTACAATCCACGATCGCCGCCTGGAGACCACAAAGGCCCCTGAGCCGCAACAAATACCGTCTTTGAATCGTGCGGATGGACGGCGATTTTAGCAATATGATCACTCTGTTTCAGACCGAGATTCTGAAAACTTGCTCCACCGTCTTTACTGAAATAGACGCCATCTCCAAATCCGCAATGCCGTCCAGCAACATCTTCGCCGGTTCCGACCCAAACGTTGTTTCGATTGTTTGGATCAATGGTGACGCAGCCAATGGAGTATGATCCGTAATGGTCAAAAATAGGTGTCCAAGTCGTCCCAGCATTGACAGTTTTCCAGACTCCCCCCGAGGCAACCGCCACATACCAGGTATTTGGATGCTCTGAGTCAACCGCAATATCCGAGACACGTCCAGCCATCAACGCCGGACCAATCGAGCGGAACCTTAGAGCAGCAAGTTGACTCGATTCAATCTCGCCCGATCTGGTTGCTGAACGCGGCTCACGAATTGAAGACTCCAAAACGCCTGTCTCTTCGGTCTCCTTGGCTGACTCTGAACCGATCGCCAATCTGAACTCAGACTGTTCTGTTTGAGCGATCGCCAGGCTGTTAATCAAAAAAAGACAGCTCA
>JBGTDM010000215.1:0-8924 GCA_041748315.1 Pirellulaceae bacterium | reverse complement strand
GAGCCCCGAAGGGGCGGGTACAAATCAGCCCGGGGAAGAGCTCAGTACGCAGAAGGCGGACTGAGCGCCGCCCCGGGTTACCATAGCCTCATGATCCCAAGCCCTGAAAGGGCGGAACAATCCCCACGCAATCGACAATGTCGCAATCCAGTTCGCCCCGATAGGGGCAGCCACAAATCAGCCCGGGGAAGAGCCCCTCATCGTACCACGCAAGTCTCATCAACATGACTGCAGCATCCGCTAATTACCGTCCATGGATTGAAGTTGAAACCAAGTCGTTACGGGGCGATGGTCGGAGGCAAGTTGCTCGTCGATGACTGTGGTCTCACGAAATTTCCACCGCGATGGCGGGCTTACAAATATAAAATCGATCTCAGTTCTTGGTTCGATTGACGGAAAGGTGTAAGTCGCGGATTCCGGCTTGACCGCCTCGATGGCTCGCTCAAAAAACAATTGAAGTGTGCGCGATTCACGTTGATCGTTAAAGTCTCCCAAAAGAATGTAGGGTATCGACAGTTCGTCCAGAAACGTCGTCAAGGCTTGCGCTTGTGCGAAGCGGAAACGATCATCGCGCACCCAGTCGAAATGGACATTCACAACCATTAACGAGTCGCCACCGGGTAACCTCGCCTCGATCGCCAGCGCGATACGCGGTTCGTTTCCTCTGGGCAACTCCACAGAGTGGACATTAATCACCGGGTGTTTAGACAGAATTGCCATTCCATATTGACCACCTTGAAAGTCCATGAACTTTCCAAAGGCCGCATGCATGCCGAGTTGACTTCCCAATTCTGCGGCTTGGTTAACCTCACCACTTCGTGTCGCTCGGTAATCCACCTCTTGGAGTCCAATAAAGTCAGCCTCCAAACGACGCAGCAGCGTGCCGATCCGTAACAAATCGATCTGGTCATCCATCCCCGCACCATGGCGAATGTTGTACGTGGCGGCACGTCCTTCAAACGTCTGGGAGTTTGCTGGCTCGCTCCAAAGAAATCGAGACATAACGGCAGCGTGGTCCGAGGGGAACCGGTCTGCATGCGTATCAATTATTTTGGATTCGACGGCCAATAAATGTTGTGAGCGATAGTAAACAAAATCGATTCGGTCCTGCTCTTGATTTGGAAACCGGGGTGACCAGGTTCGGTCTTCCGCGCGATGGATAACTGGATTGGATTCGCGATAGGAGTCTTTAAAGCCAGCTTCAAGCAAAATATGACTCGTCGGCCAATTGACAACCATGTGATACTGATCCAAACCGATCTCACCGTAATCCAAATGGGACATGGAATTAAAATCCCCGGCGATAATTATGGGAACGTCTGCATATTTGGAATCGCTTAACCGGTCTTGAATTGCGTTCCACATTTCAGCTAATTCAATCGCCGAGGGTTGACATGCGGCCAACATCGCATGAACGTCACTAGTATCGCGTGTCCCCTCCTTCCAGATTTCTCCAGCATAGGGAAGCCAAATCGAATAGCAGGCGACGTGTCGGTCGTTTGGTAATTTGAGCAGCGCTCCGACGCATTTAAAATCTTGAAAGACGGAAATATCCTCGACCACGGGAAAACGGCTAAGCAGGGAAACATTCGTGCCCCGTGCATGAAGGTGAAACCCAAGTTCTCGGGCGAGTATTTCACCCGACCCATATGTTTCCTGTACAGCGACGATGTCTGCTCCACTTGCCATGATGACGTCGATTACTCGTTGCGGACCAATAGCCTCTCCATCCTCACGACCACCACGCCAAATATTCCAAGTCATGACTCGAAACTCGGACTCCAAGGTTGCCTGAGGTCCAAGCAACGGTTGCCAAGTTGCCAACAAAAACAGCACGTTGAAAAGATAGAGGGTAAACATGGCTAAATGGACCTTAAAGATTCTTAGTCTGCGGGTTGCTTCGATTTGCCGCGCTAAAACGATGTTGAGGTGACCTCCTGAAGGTAGACGGAACACGGACTTGCTTCAAGTATGCGAGCGGGGAAGATTGATGAGGGGTTTCAGCCCAGCGTGCATGTTCAACTCCGGCAAACGGCGAGACATAGCCTCCGCGTCTTGCTTGCGTCATCGGTAGGCGCAAGTCAATAAAGCAACGAAAACCGTAACTTGTGGCAGCACCAAATCTCAAAGCGAAGATTTCCGGACGAGCCGCCAAGCCATGCCGTAACATTATGCCGAATTCGCTAAACATTTTTGAAACATGTTCAGGGAGTAGACTTGTCGTTAGGATTGATTACGATAGGTGTTTGACCGAAGGCCTGCCGGAACGATAACTCTCCACGGTCCGGCGAGCGCCGAATGTTTGCCAAGCGATTCAAGCATGGCACGTATTTTGAAATCGTGTTGATCCGCGAGGAATATTGCATGTTGGTGATTTGTATTGATTTAAAGTTTAGGGTTGTCGTTGGGTGTTTGAGTTGTGCCTGGTTCATGTTGGGATATCAAGGTTCATGTTCGGCACGTCAAGAATCCAATCAAGCCACGGCAACGGAAGCCGAGTGGGGAGAAACTGATATTCCGGGAGTCAAGTTGGCGGAGGGATTTCATGCCGAGCGTGTTCATCAGGTCGCCGAGGACCAGGGATCGTGGGTTTCGCTTGCTGTGGATCCAAAGGGGCGACTCATTGCTTCGGATCAGTATGGAAAACTCTATCGAGTCTCGTTACCGTCGGTCGATACGGCATTAACCCAACCGTTGGTCGAACCCATTGAATTGAATATTGGCTATGCACATGGATTGCTTTACGCATTTGACAGTTTGTATGTGGTCGCTCATGCAGCCCATGGAATGCCGGCGGGTCTGTATCGGGTTCGCGACAAAAATGGCGACGACCAGTTCGACCAGGTGACGCTGTTGCGAGAGTTTGAAGGAGGGGGCGAGCATGGACCTCATGCGGTGATCTTGGGACCTGACCAAAAATCGTTATACATTTGCGGAGGTAATCACACTAAAATTCCCAATCCAGAAACGAGCCTTGTGCCTCAGGTATGGAAGGAAGATCAAGTGATGCCCCGACTTTGGGATGCCGGCGGCCATGCTGTGGGGATCATGGCACCTGGTGGCTGGGTCTGTAAGACGGATCCCGACGGGAAGTCTTTCGAATTGGTTAGCATTGGATTTCGCAATCAATTTGATATTGCTTTCAACGCTCTGGGTGAGTTGTTCACGTACGATGCCGATATGGAATGGGATATTGGTGCGCCCTGGTACCGTCCTACGCGGATTTGTCACGTGACCAGCGGAAGTGAGTTCGGTTGGCGAAGCGGAACTGGCAAGTGGCCTGAATTTTATCAGGACAACCTTCCCGCCGTTGTCGACATCGGTCTCGGTTCACCCACTGGAATTGTTTTCGGCTATGGGACGCAATACCCCGCAAAATATCAGCAAGCTCTATTTGCTTGTGACTGGAGCTATGGGGTGATTTATGCAGTGCATTTGGAGCCAAAGGGGAGTTCGTATGCCGCCACATTCGAACGATTCTGTGCTGCACCGGCGCTACCGGTTGCCGATATTGTTGTAAACCCACATGACGGCTGCTTGTACTTTGTAACTGGCGGGCGGCGTGTTCAGTCAGGATTATTTCGCGTGCGGTATGATGGGCCGCTCGATGGGCAAGAGGTCACTTCACGTCAAGTTCCTGAAGCTGAACAGCGTCATACACTTGAAGCTTGGCATCAGGCCGACGAGAATGTCGACTATTCCATCATTTGGAAGGCAATCGGGCAAACTGAGGATCGGCATTTGAGGTTTGCGGCGAGAACCGCATTAGAGCATCAACCGATTGAGAATTGGCTCGATCAGGGCCTGCAACAAGCCGATGCGACTGCATTGATTGAAGTGATAACTGCGATTTCGCGCGTCGGTTCCGACATACATATCGAAGGCAGTTTGAATGCTTTAGCGGCCCTCCATTGGGAGACGCTGAATGAGTTGCAGCAACTGCAACTTATGCGTGCTTACGGGTTGTTGCTGATCCGGCTGGATTCAGAGGGGACCCTCGTCAAGGCGGCCGTGAATGAGCGGTTTTCCAGTTTATATCCGACGTCACAACTTTTGGTCAACCAAGAGCTGGCCAGGTTATTGTCGGTGACCGACGCTAATGGTTTTGTTTTTAAGACTCTAGAGTTGTTGACAGCGGCATCATCCCAAGAGGAAGCCATTCACTACGCGTTGTGTTTATCCCATGTAAAACAGGGATGGAGTGACACGTATCGGCAGACCTATTTTAGGTGGTTTTTTGATGCTGCGTCCGTTCGAGGCGGAAATTCACTACGCGGATTTTTGAACAATATTCGCCAGCAAGCAATCGAACACCTGGATGAGTCAACGAAAGTTCAGTTAGGCAAACTTGTTGCAGCGCCCCCGGAAATCGAGGATCCGTATCGACAACTGAAATCGCGTCCGTTTGTAAAGAATTGGGAAGTCGAAGAAGTCGTCATCGCAATACAAGATCGGTTGGACGAAGCCGATTTGGAGAATGGACGACAAATGTTTTCACTTGCTCAGTGTTTTGCCTGTCATCGACTTGCAGGTACGGGTGGAATCGTCGGGCCGGACCTGACGCCGGTGGGCAATCGATATAGTTTGCACGACTTGGTCGTTACACTTATCGATCCGAATCGCGAAGTATCGGATCAGTATGTTGCGACGAAGTTTTTGTTGAACAATGGACAAGTGATTGTGGGCCGAGTTGTCAATTTGAATCACAACCAGTATCTCGTGCAAACCGATATGATTAATCCAGCTCACATGACCGGGATTAACGTCAATGAAATCGAGGAAATGAAGCCTTCAGAAACATCGATGATGCCCTCGGGGCTTTTGGACAATCTGACGATTGAGGAAATTTGCGACTTGATCGGCTATTTAAAATCCGCAAGTTTGATTGGCGAATAAGAGAGCCCGGAATGTTTACGCAGATTTGATTCTAGACGCATCATGTCGACCAAATACCATGCGACCCGCATTGGTTTGCAACATGCTGGTGACGACGATTTGAATCTGTTCGCCAATGAATTCTCGGCCATCTTCAACCACTACCATCGTGCCATCGTCGAGGTAACCAATGCCTTGAGCCGGGTCTTCGCCTTGTTTCACGACCTTGATGACGATTTTATCTCCCGGCAGGAAGACCGGCTTCAGCGAGTTCGCGACTTCATTCAGATTGATCACGGGCACGTTCTGCAATCTTGCAACTTTGTTCAAGTTATAGTCGCCGGTGACAACTTTTCCGCCGAGGTGCCGTGCCAGAATCAAGAGTTTTTGATCGACCGGCTCCCCCACCATTTCGGGCAGTTCTCGTTCATAAATCAAGAAATCTACCTTCGAACTGGTGCGTAGACGATTCAAAACATCGAGCCCTCGTCGGCCACGCGAACGGCGCATTTTGTCACTGCTGTCGGCAATATTCTGTAATTCATTCAGCACGAAGCGTGGCATTATCAACCGGTTGTCAATGACCCCTGTTTCGATGATATCGGCAATTCGACCATCGATAATCACGCTGGTATCCAGCAGATAAGGTTTGATTCCCTTGGTTTCCTTGGAAAATTCAACGTAGGGAATAATTAAGCGGAAATCATCCTTGGTTTGCCACAACAGACTTATACAAAGGTAACAACTAATCAACCCGATCGGCAGCATCACCAACGATTTCATCGTCGCTAAAGTCACGGTCCATTCCGGATCGGCGGACGTCGGCTCAAAGACCGGCCCGAGGGCGATACTGATTACGTAGGTCAAAAACAGTCCAACAATCATGCCAAAATAAACGCTGGAAATCAGATCGATTGGCTTGTTCGGCAACAATGCATCAATCGTCACGATTGCGATCGCAATCAGTGAAACTACAGGTACGAACCACCAACCTACAAATTGCGGGAAGGTGAACATAATCGATACGGCAATCGAAAATGCGAGAAAAACGAAGATTAGCCGCAAAATCCAAATGGCCATGGTTAAATTCGATCCAAAACAAACGCGAGTTAATGGGCACTTGTTGTGCGTCATAATAAACCTACCCTATTAGGGTTAGGTTTCGATTTAGGGCAAACAAAAATCACATCATCGCATAACTGCCGCTCTCCAGAGCATGTCAACGTGTACCGACGACACTCCGGCGACAGAGTTTCCAATCATCGACACTTGGGAGCAATTTTTGACTTTTCAGCATCCCCTAAACTGCTCAGCGTTTTCCGGCCAAATTCCTGAAATCCAGCTGTCAAATCGCCAAGCGTCGGCAAGGTCGTGAGCCACAAGATTACAACATTGAAACCCGTTTAAAAGGGACCGCTTCCTAAACGTTTAAAAGCCAGAAGATTAGACTCGCTGATGCTGCTTGTAAGTCCCGGCCTATTGTACGTATTGTAAACCCGGAGGGCTAGTACCTGAAGTAGGTCGTTTTAACCGGAATTGAAGTCGTTTCTCGGGAACGTATCGTTCAATGTTTAAAACGGGATTTTTCAACTTCCCTAAACTCATAAAAACGCTCGACAATCGAGTAGCCCGCACCAGGCATTGCAAAATTACCTGCGATTCCGAATCGATCAGTCTGGAGATTTCAAGCGAAATGCAAGGCAAAAAAATTGTCGCAATAATGATCAGTCATCCCCGCAATAAACTCGACTACGGCTCGTCGTTTTCCAACCTGCTCAACACGGTCTTGAAATCGTACAGGCATTAAACGAGGATTCGTGATCAGTAATTCAGCAAGCTTACGGAGTCGATTTTGGGCCTGCTGTCGGATCACCATGATTTCGGGATGACGATAGACCCGTTGATGAAGAAATAGTTCCAATTCAGACTTCTGTACAGCTAGTTCCGATCCGGGCTCGATCAAAAACCTGCTGGCCATCGCTTCGGCAGCCGATTGGAACTGTAAGGTTTGCAGTTGCTGAGCGGATTGCGCCAATAAGTCGCTGACTTGCCGGTCAATCAGTTGGTAGACAACCGCTTTACGAAGTTGGTTTTTGCTGAGCTCGGAATCGCTCCGATGAATCGATTGAACAATCTCACCGACCAATTGTGTTTGTTGCATTTCTTCTAAAGAGACCAGTCCCAGTTTAAGTGCATCATCGGTATCATGAGCATCGTACGTTGTACTATCGGCAGCATCGACCAGTTGGACTTCTAACAACGGGCGCGGTTTTGACGAGTCCTTGTCGATTCGAGCAACTTGACCATCCAACACTTCACGGGTTAAGTTCAGCCCCGGACGTTCCGTATAGCGAATCTCAATTTCTTTGACGAGCGTCAGTGCGAATTGATTATGTGAAAACCCCCCTTCATCAGCCGCGATTTCGTTTAGCACATCTTCGCCAGCGTGACCGTAGGGGGGATGCCCAATATCATGCATTAACGCCAAAGCCTCCACCAAATCCTCATTGAGTCGGAGGTTGCGCGCCAACGTGCGTGCGATCGTGGCCACCTCAAAGGTATGAGTCAACCGCGTCCGATGGTAATCACCCATGTGTCCGGTGAAGACCTGCATCTTTCCGCTCAGTCGCCGAAATGCCGAACTGTGCAGAATGCGGTCTCGATCCCGTTGGTAGGGCCCGCGATAGGGATGGTCCTCCTCTTCAAACTCTCGCCCAGCCGAATTTCGGCTAAACATTGCGTATGGAGCAAGCAGCATTTGCTCGCGTTCGTCGTAGTGCAACATTTGTAATACCGTAGAGTTCAACCTAGTCGACGCCCGCTAAGAATCATTTTGAGGAGTCCATTGCGACCAAGGCATCAGTTCGTTGACCCATCTTGCCAACAACTCAGACCATGACGGTTGTATTCTTACCCAAAATCTCGAACAACTTGTTTCCCCAACCAGCTTGTCCAAACGACTCCATTCGGGCTTTGCAAACTTCTCGCATTGCATCTCGGGCGGGCTTCAGATAATCGCGCGGATCGAATTTCTCTGGTGACAATGCAAAGACTTTGCGAATCGCGCCTGTCATAGCCAAGCGATTGTCTGTATCGACATTGATCTTGCGAACTCCATGTTGAATGCCTCGTTGAATCTCTTCAACAGGAACGCCCCAAGTCTGCTTGATCTGCCCTCCGTATTGATTGATGATATCCTGTAGTTGTTGCGGAACGCTGCTGCTGCCATGCATGACCAAGTGCGTGTTCGGCAATCGCCGATGGATTTCCTCGATGCGATCCATCGCTAACACCTCACCGTCTGGTTGTCGAGTAAATTTATATGCCCCGTGACTGGTACCGATGGCGACGGCAAGTGCATCCACCTTGGTTTCGGCCACAAACCGCTCGGCTTCGTCCGGATCGGTTAGCAATTGGTCATGACTCAATTTACCTTCCGCGCCGTGACCGTCTTCCTTTTCACCCTCTCCTGATTCAAGCGAGCCTAAGCAGCCCAATTCTCCCTCGACGGAGACTCCTTTAGGGTGAGCCAGCTGCACAACCTGACGAGTTACGTTAACGTTGTACTCAAAATCCGCCGGCGTCTTTCCATCCTCCATAAGCGAACCGTCCATCATCACGGACGTAAACCCATTTTCAATCGCACTCATGCAGGTCTCGACACTATTGCCGTGGTCCTGATGCATGACAACCGGTATCTGAGGGTAGAGTTCAGCGGCTGCCAACATTAGATGTTTCAAATAGGCATCCTGCGAATACTTTCTAGCTCCGCGCGATGCCTGAACGATGACCGGCGCATTCATTTCTTCGGCAGCTTCCATGATCGCCTGAATCTGTTCCATGTTGTTAACATTGAACGCGGCAACACCATAGTTGTTCTCGGCAGCATGGTCCAATACGACTCGAAGTGGCACTAGTGGCATCGTCAATCTCCTTGTGCAGAGTATAGAAAACGTGGATTGAAACCACGTGCGGAATATGTAACGCAACAACCAATCGACGTCACAGCCCTGCTATTGTGCCATATTCCAGTTTTGTTTGGGAGGTGT
>JBGTDM010000214.1:0-4011 GCA_041748315.1 Pirellulaceae bacterium | reverse complement strand
CGCCCTTGTCGTTCTGACGTCTTCGCCAATAACATTTCCTGAATGACTTCAGGCAGGGTGGTTGCATTTGACTCGACTGCACCAGTAAGCGGGTAACAACCCAAAGTCCTGAACCTGACCAACTTCTGCTCGGGGACTTCGCCTTCCTTCAATTTCAATCGATCGTCATCGACCATGATTGGAACACCATCCCGATAAACAATTGGACGGACAGCGGAGAAGTAAAGCGGCACGATCGGAATATTCTCCAAATGAATGTATTGCCAGATATCGAGTTCGGTCCAGTTGGAAAGTGGAAATACCCGAATACTCTCCCCTTTATTGATTCGCGCATTGTATAAACTCCATAATTCAGGACGTTGATTCTTTGGATCCCAACGATGGTGTTCGTCGCGAAAGGAAAAGACTCGTTCCTTGGCACGGGATTTTTCTTCGTCCCTGCGAGCACCACCAAAAGCGGCATCAAACTTGTATTTGTCGAGCGCCTGTTTTAGGCCCTCGGTTTTCATCACGGTGGTGTGTTTGCCACTCGCCTTTAACGGGTCGAGATTCAACCGAAGTCCCTCCTCATTCACGTGAATCAACACCTCCAGTCCGAGTTGCTTGACGGTGTACTCGGCACGAAACCGGTACATTTCCTGGAATTTCCAGGTCGTATCAACATGCAATAAGGGAAATGGAGGCTTGGCCGGAAAGAACGCTTTCATCGCCAAGTGCACCATGACCGAAGAATCCTTGCCAATCGAATACAGCATTACTGGATTCTTGAATTCGGCAACCACTTCGCGAATGATGTGAATGCTCTCCGCCTCAAGCTGCTTCAGGTGTGTCAGTTGAAACTTGGAAATCGACTTCGGTACGGGAGGGTCGACCGGTGGTTCAGGTGTAGCTGTAGACATTCGGTTGCTTTATTGCTTGCGGATACTTCAGTAGGTCGTATCAAATACGTTGCCTGTTGTGCTCAAACCATTTACTGCGATATCAGCCAACAGGACATTTTAGAGTCGCCGCTTCGAGCTGGATCACGAGCGTAGATTTTCTCCCCCCGGTTCATGATCGAAGCAAACGTCAACATAGGGAAAAACCGGAAATGGCGCAAACCGCATTCGATTCGCAACTGCAGGTATTAGTGGAACGGATCCTATTATAATTGACGCGGGACGTTATCTCAACTCCGCATTTTGAGTTTGCCAAACCGAACGAACGCATGCCTGGGCCGAGTCTCTTCCTGCGAAGGTAAAGGGAAATGCAAGCGCTCGCCCCGCGCCCGTCCATTTTTGGGAAGATCGACGGATGGTTCGAGACAAATATCTCGGTCCAAAGATGTTCCAAAGCCCTTGTTGGCCAGAAAACTCGCACTTCTGTGCAATGGCTACAGGGATCTGAGCGACCATTGTGACGATTGTTATGAATGGATCATCGACAATATTCTCACTTTCATCACAACGCATACCCAGACATTTTCTTTCAAACCAGCGGCCCCATCATACCGATGTCCAATTTGCACCGTTGTGCGATCGCCGCACGACTCATTCGTGCACAACTGCAAATGTTATTCCCCCAACATTTTCAGGACATTTTAAGATGCGAAGAACCGTCTCCCCCACGGTCTGGTCGTGCGTTATCCTATGTGGATTGTTGACGCTACTGCCTGGCCAAGCTGTTTCCGCTTCTCTGCAACAAGGACCGTCAGAATCGAGCCTGCCGAACAATAAGGACGCTTTGGGCCTTACTGATCAAGCTCAATTTGCGGCGGTCAATCAGCACACGTTTAATATCCCATTTACGCTCAATTCAGACCTCGACTCAATTGTCGAAGTGCTTCTGTTCCATTCTTCGGACCGGGGGCGCACTTGGGAATTGCACAGCCGGTTAAGTCCGACAGCCAAACATTTTCCCTATTCCTGCGAGCACGATGGCGAGTTCTGGTTCACGGTCCGCAGTCAGAATCGCGATGGCGCAATCGTTCCGGGTGGGCAACTCTACCCGGACCTTAAGATTCTTGTCGATACGCGTCAGCCTGAATTGACGTTTGATGTTCGGCCCGATGCTGCCGGCCGAGTCATCGGTGCTTGGCGCGCCGATGATCTCAATCTCGATCCACATTCGTTGTCGATTCAATATCAATCCGGAAACGACAGCCGCTGGAAAGAAGTTTCCAATCTCGTTCCTCCTTCGACCGGTCGGGTATTCCAAAGTCAGTTGGCATGGTGGCCGGAAGGGGATTCTCGGCAATTGCGAGTCCGCGCCGCAATCAAAGACAAAGCTGGAAATACCGTCGTTGTCGAACGAGAAATCAATATCCCTCAAGTTGCAAACCTCACCCGCATCCAGGCCAATCCCGCTTCACACCTAGCGCAACGCAATCAACGTGAAATGGCCCAAAAAGCCGAGGCGACTCAAGCGGTGGACGTTCCGGCTCGATTTGCATCGACCGAAAACCAACTTGATGTCAACGCGCCCAAACAAGGTGAATCGACCGAAGCACCGCCGCCGCCAATCGGTTTGGTCAATCAGTCCGCCGTGCAACCGATGACGCCTCTTCCCGTTCCCGCCGGGAGTCAGGTGCAGCGAACAAATCCAAATCCGTCTCAACCTCAAGTGTGGAACAGCCAACCTAACGGTCAAACGGGACAAGGGTCGGTTATGACGAACTCCGCCGGAGGTTATCAATGGCATAGTCGATCGCCCGAGGAAGCCGATAGGAATTCCCAGGGCCTTGTCGTCTCGGAGGGTACGACGTTGCGTCAATCGAATGACGGGTTCAACCGACCACTCAACTCCACGATGGCCGCGACATCCTCGACTTCCCAATCGGGACCGGGTTCCGAGGAGCAAATGATGCAAAGTCAGACTGGCGCTGGTCAGTCAATGATGTCCAACGCGTCGTTCACAAATTCGAGTTCACTTCAAGCTGGAAACGGCCAATCGTCGGCTGGAAATCCAGGTTTTAGCGAATCATTGTTGAGCTTGGCGCGACCGATTAACTCGCAACGGTTCAATCTTGACTACGAAGTCGATGCCGTGGGTCCGTCCGGTGTCAAGGACGTAACACTATGGAGTACGACCGATGGGGGCCAGAACTGGCGAGCCTGGGGAGTCGATGAAGATCGAACCAGTCCGTTCAGGGTCGAGGTTCCGCAGGATGGTCTGTACGGTTTTCGAATCGTGATCTCCAGCAATGATGGCTTGCGTGGACGTAGTCCTCGTCCTGGAGATGCCCCGGACGTTTGGCTGCTGGTTGATACTCAGATTCCACTTGCCAAAATTGTTTCGGCGCCTTTTGGAGAGGGTGCCGAAGTAGGCAACCTGGTTATCCAATATCAAGTTGAAGACTCATTTCCGGCATTGCGCCCGATTTCGCTTTCCTATGGTCGACAACCAATGGGGCCTTGGACAACAATCGCATCGGGATTGCGAAACGAAGGACGACACGTCTGGAAACCGGATTTGCAAACACCTGACAGCGTCTATCTCAGACTTGAAGCTCGGGATACCGCAGGGAATCTCGCCATCGATATTACGCCGCAGCCGATTGATATCTCGGGGTTGAAACCCCGTGGTCACATTCGCGATGTCCGTCCACTTCATGGGACCAACTAATCCTACAGCGCAAGGTATGTACGTCAGCCTTTCCAGGCTGACCCAATCCTCGCGGTTTGGCACAAACCAGGTAAACGGCGTCAGCCTGGAAAGGCTGGCCTACAGCTTTGCATCGAGCCGGCGCTGTAGGACTAATGGGTTTTGAATTCAATACTCAATCTCCTGGAACGTGTCATCGATTCGACACGTTCCAAAAACATTGCCCTCATTAATGCGGAACCGCCGCGGGAAATTAATCCGCGATGCAGCATACCCACCAGCGACTTGTGCTTTGTCAATATTAAGAGTTCGGATTGCTGAGTATCAGCCGGAACGCTATAGCGTCCGGTTTTTACGGCCTGAACCGGGTGCTAGCGCACACCGGCTAACCCTAATCACTAACCTGGAAAAAGCACTAGGCGGCCGGAA
>JBGTDM010000213.1:0-29625 GCA_041748315.1 Pirellulaceae bacterium | reverse complement strand
ATCCCTACGCATTATGGAAGACAAACATTGCGCTGGTCGTCGTTGCTTCAGCCGACGATTGTGACAGAAGATCGGGAATCCGCCGCAAGTTACCTGTCAGAACGCAATTATGATCGTGGCAAATGTGTGATCAATCTCGACTGCGATCTTGCCAGCGGTGGGTATCGGCAAACCGTTGTTCCACGGTCTGTACGAATTGGCCGATCATATCCGGAACGGGCACATCCAGATCGTTTCTCTCAACGACTTGGCGCTGTTGTTTCGTAGTAAACTCAAAAAAGTACATGAACCGCTGTCCCTGGTTGTTTTCTTTGCGCAGTCGTTCAATTGAGGTGTAAACCGATTTCGAATCGCGAACCGCTTTATCCCCCTTGGTTGAATCGGCAAAAACCATGATCGAAAGTGATTGATCTGCTGGGCCCGTATAGAGTGGGTGTTTGATGGTTTGGTTCAACGTCAATCCACGAAATGACTTTTCAGGTTCAATCAACACCAATCCCTTAACATCCTTGCCCATTTTCACACCACCAAGTGGCTCGTATAACCAATCTTTAATCGACCACTCCAAGGCATGAATGCACGTTTTTCCGATAGCGAGAACAGTCAGTAGGTCAATATTAAGTTCCCCTTCATTGTTTCGTTTGGTCAAATACGATTTGCAAGCCTCGATGTCCATGATGATCGTCGCGATTTCTGCGGCTTTGAACTTCTCGAAATTTAACCGGACCGTGAGGCCATCAACGTAGGTGCTATCGCCGTGTCCGCGGAGGTCTGGAACCAAAACAGCACAACCAAATTCTGATTGCAATCTTTCCGCATATTCGGTCAGGTCATGTCTGCTGCCAGCCCAGTCGTGTAATAACAAGACTGTGGAGGCTTCCTTTCCCTTGACGCTGGGATACCAGATGCATTTTAACAGGACTCCGTCCTTTGTTTTCAGCTCAACGACTTCCGGAGTTGGAATCGCCGTTTCGACCCTTTTCTTTTGGTCGTCCTGCGCGGATATACTCAGCGTTTGAATGCCAATCAAAAATAGGCAGCACAGGGTGCCATGCAAAAAACGGATATGGATAGTTTGATTCATCATGGATCCTTAATTGAGCTTGAGCTTCCCGATCGTTCTGATACGTCATGGATGGACGCATTGCGAATCAGAATTGCGTTGCATTTCAATTCCTCACCAGTTCATCTTAAATCGTGAAGTTGGTTGCCTATTCACAGGTGATGGGCGAAACGTTTCACTAACCTCGACAACCTGCCGCTGGGATGTTTTGCAGCAAGCCGACTTTGTGAACCAGAGTTGCGCGACCGCAACCCACTGGCGAGTGACTCTCCGTTGACTCCCTAGACGTTGATTCACTTGCCGATTGTTTTTGAGTTCGTGAAATCAACGAATTGACAAGGCAAGCGGTTTTGGAAACTGCCACCATTGTCAATATTAAGTTGATCGAGCGGCACGGTCAACGCAGTTTATGATTGAGGATACCTGGGATGGGTGGGCACGATCAGTCATAAACCGGGAAAACACGATGCTTCGGATTGGGAAATCGAGTGGTCGATTATTTCCCCGCTTTGAGTACCCATTTGGCCGAGAGGCGTTAAAATACTGAGCGAAAGACAGGAATTTACGTGGAATTGCTGGTCGTTAATATTGCTTAATCTTCCCCGTCGTCCGAAAATAATAGTCGAGTATCCAATTCTAAGCACTTCGATGAAGAGTTGATGTATGTCTTTGCGACAACAAATCAGAAACTGGTGGCAGGTCCGAACGGGGAGTGAGGATACACCATTGGACGGCGAGACACCCTTCTGGGTTGTGAGTTTCGTTTTTCATCTTGCGTTATTGGCAATATTGGCAACAGTCTTCGTCCCCTTGCCAAATCGCAATCGCGTCTCCATGATTTCACCTCCGGTTTCCGACATTCCGATCGACGAGGTGATGCCAACCATCGACTTCAATGTCGAGTCCAACGAGGAGATTGGTTCCGATCAGCTTGAGGGATCGGAGATGGCGATGGCGATGGCTCCCGACTTCTCGCTCGATTTCGACGTTACAGAAGATTATGAGCTGATTCAAAGTGATTTTGGCGAGATACAGTTTGATGAATATGTGGCGCAGCCCGTCGCCATCGAGAAGAACCGGTTGCCGGTTCGAGGCAACGCCGGCTTTGCTACAACCGGCGCCGATGGCGCGGTCGATCGAATCACTCACGAAATCCTGCGATCCTTGGAGGAGAGAAACACGCTGGTGATCTGGATGTTTGATCAATCGGCAAGTTTATTGAGGCAGCGCGCGGAAATTCTCAGTCGGTTCGACAATATCTATCGAGAGCTTGACAATGTTCGAGAACAGGGTGGCGCGCAATTCTCGCGAGGTGATGACCAAGATCCACTGCTCACTCAAGTCGTTGCGTTTGGTATTCGGCACGCCGAGATGCTGCCAAAACCGACTAACGACATCGAGACGATAAAGAGTGCTATTGACGCGATTCCCGTTGATGAGACTGGGGTCGAAAATGTGTTTGCGGCCGTTGAGGCGACCGGTAATCGATACAAACACCTTCGGCGAGTCGATCGTAAGACCAACGATCGTGATCGTAACGTATTGATCATTATCGTTTCCGATGAAAAGGGGGACGATGAAGCCAAGCTTGAAGATGCGGTAAAGGTCTGTAAGACAAACGAAATTCCGGTATTCGTTATCGGTATTCCGGCACCGTTTGGTCGCCAGGAAACCTTTGTCAAATATGTCGATCCAGATCCGGCCTTTGATCAATCCGTCCAATGGCTTCCCGTCGATCAAGGACCAGAGTCCCTGTATCCCGAACGAATTCGCATCAACTTCTCGGGCCGTTACGAAGAAGAACCGCCCATCGACTCTGGCTTTGGCCCCTTCGCATTGACTCGACTATGCTACGAAACCGGAGGGATTTATTTTACCGTACATCCGAATCGAGCGCTTGATGAACGCGTCCGCCGAGGTGAGACGGCGGAGTTCTCCGCTTACTTTCAGAGATTTTTTGATACAGAAGTGATGAGGCGGTATCGCCCGGACTATGTATCGGTCCAACATTATGTCTCTGAGGTTCAGTCGAATAAGGCGCGTTTGGCCTTGGTTCAGGCGGCGCGAGAGTCATGGCTTTCACCTATGACACCTCCTCAATTTCGGTTTGAAAAACTCGATGAAGCGCGGTTTGCCAATGAAGTCTCGCGAGCTCAGCAGCCAGCCGCACTTCTGTCATCAAAGGTTGACAGACTCTATGAGATTCTTAAGTTGGGTGAGGCGAGCCGCAAAAATGAAGTCATTCCTCGCTGGAAAGCAGGCTATGATCTGGCAATGGGGCGCGTGTTGGCGGTAAAAATTCGCGCCGAAGGATACAACAAACTGCTGGCGATGTTGAAGACAAAAATTACGTTTGAAGACCCAAAGAATAACGTCTGGGAACTGAGGCCGGGAGCTGAAATCCTTACTGGAAGCGCAACCGAGAAATTGGCTGAGAAAGCCACCATGTATTTGACCCGTGTCGTCGAGGAGCATCCAGATACGCCGTGGGCTCTGCTCGCACAACAGGAACTGGCAATTCCGTTAGGCTGGGAGTTAGCCGAAGCGTATCAAGCGCCGCTACCTCCGCGACAACCCAACCCCAACAATGCCAATATTCCAAGACCTAATCCAACCCCAACGCCACAACCCCCCGCTAAACAACTGAGAACGCCCAAGCTATGAGCGATACGCTCGGTTTGCTATCGTGAAATTGAAGTTGAACGATCGAACGGTGGAATGGGCAAGGCGGGTAACAACAGTCAGCGAGTGCGCGTCAATCAACTCGCTTCGCAATAATTGTGAGAAGCGTGGCGATGGTGAGAAGCGTGGCTGAAATTCAAGCTGACCTTTCGGCGCTACCGGATGGCGCTATCAGGCAATCATTGTTCTTTATTGCGTTTTCTTAAGCCGGCTCGTTCAAGCAGTGATTGACTGAACAAGTTCTCCAATTGCTCGTCCTGAGGTGGCGTGCCATACGCGCCTAAATCGGTCGGTTCATAGACGACCTCATAGTCGTGCTTGGCGATCGAGAGAGTGACGCCTGGATCAACTCTTTTCTTTAAACCCTGCAGAATGCGTTTCCCGTCGACTTTGATGCCGTTACGACTACGCAAATCCTTGATAAACCAATACCCTTCTTCGACCTCCAATAGCGCATGGTGCCCAGAAATATTTGCGAAATTGAGAATGATATCACAACCTTCGCGACGGCCAATGCGCAAACGGCGTTTCAATAAAGGAATCGGGTCACCCCCTCCGAGCGGGACAAGAGTTCCGAACAACTTCAATTCTGGCTTTTCAGTCATGAGACACAACCACCCAAAGGCAATTAGGTAAGATCAGGCTTGGCAAGCATTCGCCATGCAACGGCATACATGACAAGCATCAGGCATACTGCCCCAGTGCGTTACCATCGCGGGGAGGGTAAAATCCTGAAGGTTTCCGACACAACTCCTTATCCTTTAATTTAAGCGGAGACTGTGAAGCAGTCAACTAAATTTAGCATCTTTACATGCTCCGGAACTAGCAAATGCATGGACAATTTGATTGGCGATCCGCAGGGCTACGGTATTACTCGTACAACTATCACCTGCGCCGCCAGTTTGGACACCGAGTGCAACGGGTGAGTGTGGACGCTGGTTTTACCTGTCCCAACGTCGATGGAACGGTTGCTTTGGGCGGTTGCACGTTTTGCGACAATCGAAGCTTTAGCCCGAGTCGCCGCCTGCCTAAAGGGACCATTTTTAAACAGATTGATGATGGAATACGACGTCTGAAGACGCGTTACACTTGCGATCATTTCACCGCCTATTTTCAGCCAGCCACGAATACCTACGCCCCGGTCGATCAATTGCGCGAGCTTTATCTAGAAGCAATTTCCCATCCGCAAGTCGTCGCACTATCGATCGGAACTCGGCCCGATTGCGTCCCCGATGACGTCTTGGATTTGCTGACCGAAATTGCCAGAGAAGTTCCACTTACGGTTGAATACGGGATGCAAACAATGCACGACCAATCGCTCGCCTGGATGAATCGCGGACACGATCATGATGTAACAATCGATGCCATGGAGCGAAGCCGTGGACGCGGGTTCGAACTTTGCACGCATATTATGCTGGGACTCCCAGGCGAATCTCATTCAATGATGTTGGAAACGGCTCGTGAGACAGCGCGACTAGGTTTCGATGCCGTCAAGATTCATAACTTGTATGCGGTCAAAAATACACCGCTTGCCGACCAAGTACGAACTGGTGAAGTTCAACTCATGCAACTCAAGGACTATATCCATACCGTGGTCGATTTCCTGGAACTGCTGCCGCCGCAGATTGTCGTCGAACGGATCAGCGGTGAAGCACCTCCCATTTATCTGATTGGTCCGTTGTGGTGCCTCGATAAGCCAGCCATCATTCAGGCGCTGGATCGCGAACTGACCGAGCGCGATACGTGGCAGGGGAAGAAGGTTTCGGTCACTCCAACCGCCCAGGTTTCTGCTGAGTAAACCGTTTTCGCGAATCGAGTCGTTTCGGCACGCGACTTCATGTCGCTTAATCGTAGCCAGGGGACGGGGTTTAGAGTTCCTTCTTACACAAAGAATCCTCAAAGGCTTCGGCCAATTCCTGGTTGTCGGTTGGCAATTGAGATCGGTTCCGCAGCACGACTTGCTGGAAAGTCATTGTTCAGCTTTGACAGAATGCAAACAAATGGAACTTATTCTATTTATCTTTTGTCATAGGTAGAGGACAATGGAGATTGGAGTCGATCAGATGGTCGCTGGTGTTTCGACACTGGAGGAAAGTACGGGCTCCACAGAGCAGAGTGGTCGGTAACGCCGACCGATCGCGAGATCAGGGATAGTGCCACAGAAAATAAACCGCCGAACGAACAGCTTGCTGTTGCGTGGTAAGGATGAAACGGTGGGGTAAGAGCCCACCAGCAATCAAGGTGACTTGATTGGCTTGGTAAACCCCACTCGGAGCAAGGCCAAACAGAGGGGAGTGCTTGCTCGGCACAATCGACCTTCGGGTAGGCTGCATGAGGCGGCGAGCAATCGCCGTCCCAGATAAATGACCATCGGTCAGCTTGCTGACTACAGAACCCGGCTTATCGATCGGCTCCTTTTTTCTTTAAACAATATGGTGAGCAGCGTCCCGCACGGTTTGGAATCGAAAAGGGGTTTAAAACGCGACGTGCGTGAATTTCAAAAAAATTGTCTAACCCATCGATTTCTGAGAACGGTGCGAATCGGTCGGTGATTGAAGATCATTCCGCTCAATTCAATCTTTGTGTTGAATCACATATTGGTCGGTCTCCGCATGTTTTTCGACTGGCTCGTCGATGAAAAACAGTTTCTCGTAGGCTTCAACTTCTCGTTTTTCTCGGATTGTCTTGCGGTAGTCCCATGCAAAGAAGACACTGGAAACGGCAGCCCAGATCAAGGCTTGCGGCCAATCGGTGACCGTCCAGACGAGCAAGCTGGGAACCGTGACAATGCCGCACCAAGTCAGGTAATAATACCAGCCGTTCCGATCAGTCGGTTTTAGCCATTTGCCCTGATTGAGCTGCCCAAACCACTCTGATTTCCCAAACATAATGTTGGCTCCCGATTAGACTGTTTCTCTGAATAAAGGGTAGTTCGCTCGGGATGGAGCAAATTTGGCAAAAATTATCGAGTTAATCGAATTTTGGTGATTTCCGCGTCTGCTTTTTCTCCGACTGTTTACGTTTCGTGTCGAGGCGACGCCGTTTGGATGCGGTTGAAATTCGCTTCGTTTTGCGAGGTTTCGGGGGTGTTGCGACCGATAGAATCAATTCGCGCAGTTTCTGCAACGTGTCGCCAACATTGCGCCCCTGATCACGAAAACGACTACTGGAAATTATCAGGTCTCCGTCGTTCGTGATGCGTTGACCATACTTCTCCATCAGTCGCAGTTTCACGGAAACCGGTAAGCGTTGCGTATTCTGAACACTCCACCGCAATTGAACTTTCGAATTGACTTTATTCACGTTCTGACCACCCGGCCCAGACGAACGCGAGTATGTGAAATCAAGTTCTGTGAACGGAATCGAAATCTCGGCGTTGACTTCCAGCATTGATCACTCTACCCCCTAAACTCTTATCATTATTTTTTGTGACCGGGCAATCGCGTTAACCATTGCTCACTCCCATTCATCCCGACAATTGCAGACAAGATCAATTTGATTCCAGTAAACTTAAACGCTCCATCACCAAATTCTCGGCGAGGGAATAGTTGATACCCGTGAGCTCGTTCTGATTCATCACCAGGGAATCCAATATTTCATTTTGAATTTGACCTCGTCGCAACACTTCGGCGTATGGGAATTTTTGAAACATGACCATCGAATAACGCGGAATAAATCGATTGGGAAACCTGCGTTCCAATTCGAACCCAAGTTGCTTCTTCAACTGAAATTTCTCTTCGACGACACTTTCCCGCATGATAATATAGTTTTCCAAGGCCATATCGGCGATGGCATCGGCATCTGGTTTACGACGCTCTTGGAGTTCTCGCATAACCCGCGGCCAGTCGTCATCATGTTGATCCAACTGTTGCAACAGGTGGGCGCAATCCTCGAATCCGGCATTCATTCCCTGGCCGTGAAACGGCACGATTGCATGTGCTGCGTCTCCCAAAATCAACGCTTTGCCGGCAGCGGACCAGGGCCAACAGCGGAGCGTTCCCAATTCACCCATCGGATTTGCACGATACTGCTCGGCAAGATTTGGCATTAATTCCACGGCATCGGGGAATTGTTGCTGGAAGAACAACTCTAAATGTTGGGGTTCATCGATGGAAGCGAAACTCGGTGCACCCTCTTTGGCGAGAAACAACGTTACGGTAAAGCTTCCATCCGAGTTTGGCAAAGCGATCAGCATGAACCCACCGCGCGGCCAGATATGCAACGCTTCCCGTTCAAGTTGATGCAGGTTACCGGGCCCAGCCGGAATCGTCAGCTCTTTGTAAGCGTGATCGAGCATATTCATCGAACTTTCACCGGACGTCGCGGCAACGATCGCCTGTCGTACAGCCGAACTGGCTCCATCGCAGCCAATCAACAGCTCGAAGTCAACTTGACGCCGTTTACCATTTCGCAAGTCAGTGACCTCCATCCTGTTTGCTTTCAAGTCAACCTGTTCGCATAACTGTTCAAAATAAATATCGACGTGCGGATGCGTTTCGGCAGCCGTCATCATCAAGCAGTTCAAGTCTCCCCTGGAAACTGAATAAATTAACTCGTGTTCCCACTGGCCGTATGGTGAAAATTCCAGCTCGCCAGTCATCGAGTGGAGCATTCGACCTCGCATAGGCGTCAATAATGCTTCGACCTCGTCAAATATTCCAGCTCGTTTGAGGCCATCGATACCTCGTTCCGCCAACGCCAAGTTGATCGAACGGCCCGCCGAAATTCTGGACTGTCTCAAGTCGGGGCGCTTTTCATAAACCGTCACCTCGTAACCGCGTCGCCCTAACATTACAGCCAATAATGCGCCCACCAAACCGGCGCCAACGATGGCGATGTGTCGGGGAACTGTCGTCATGTTACTCTCCGAACCACAAGGTTGCTTGGACCGCCTGGATTAAATGGGCTACCGCCCTGCCCTACCCTACTCACATGCCGGTGCTGTTTCCAATTGTCACGGCAATCACAGAAACTCGCTGTTTCGTCACCCGCTCGCCAACTGCGCGGGAAGCATTTCTTTGCTACCGCACCGATTCAAAATCGATTTGCTGCAGTAAATCTATCAATCGTGCAACATCTTCAAATGAATTGTAAAGTGGAACAGGCGCCACACGAATGACATTGGGTTCACGCCAGTCGGTTCGGACATCGGCGGCTTCCAAAGCTGCGTGGACCTCGCGCCCCTTAATCGTACCGAAGTCGATTTCCAGCGAAAGTTGGCAACCTCGTGCTGCCGGATCCCGCGGCGTTATAATTCTGATCTGATCGGTGAACATGGAAGTCAAACAGCGTTCCAGATAACCGGTCAAGCGAATCGACTTCTCTCGCAATGCCTCAATGCCACCCGCATCGTCGAAGACCGCAAGTGAAGCTCGGATGGCTGCAAGTGATAAAATCGGTGGGTTGCTGACCTGCCACCCTTCGGCGGTTGCGATCGGTCGGAACTCGTTCCGCATAAAAAAACGAGTTTCCTTTTCATGCCCCCACCAGCCAGCCAGACGGGTCTTTGACCGGTCTTGTGCATGCCGGCGATGAATGAAGCAACCGCCGACCGAACCCGGACCAGAGTTCAGATATTTATAGCTGCACCAGACTGCAAAATCGACCTTCCATTCATGCAGTCGTAACGGGACATTCCCGACCGCGTGGGCCAAGTCCAAACCGATTGGAATTTCCAGTTCATTGGCCACGCTTGTCAAACTTTCAAGATCAAACAACTGCCCGGAGTAGTACTGAACTCCTGGCAGCAGAATTAACGCAAGTTCGTCGCGGTGATCCCGAATCAATTGCAGCAGTTGTTGTTGATCGATCAGCCCGGTTTGATCGTCCTGTTGAGCAATTAACAGACAATCTTTTGGATCGAGTCCATAAAATCGAAGATGCGATTCCACGGCGATATAATCGGACGGAAATGCATGAGCTTCAATCAAAATTTTGCAGCGTCGATCCCGAGGGCGGTAAAACGAAGCCAGCATGAAATGCAAATTAGCCGTCAATGAGTTCATGGCGACGACTTCATCCTCAAAACCTCCGACCAGCCGTGCCATACCGGGGGCGAGAAATTCGTGGTATGGCATCCAGGGGAAATCCGATTCGAGGTGAGCTCGAACCGCGAGCGTGCGCCATTTCTCCAATTCCGCATTCACGTATTCTGCCGCAAGTTTCGGTTGCAAGCCCAGCGAGTTTCCGACCAAGTAAACTTCGTGGGTGAACCGTTTTCCCGGTGGAAGATGAAATGCGTCGCGAAAACCTCGTAATGGGTCGACGACATCCAATTGTAAAGCTTCATTCGTCAAGGATGAATTCATGATCAAGCGGTCTTCTCAAAGCAACGGTTCACAAGTCAATTCCGTTCAAGTGCAAATCGATGGGAACGCATTCGGTCTATCGTTCGGTCACTAAAACCTCTCGGATTCACCCGGTCAGCGACCAGAGACGAGACCAACTTCGTTTTGTGAACGAATACGGATAAGGAACGCTCATGATACAATCTGGAAGGGAGTACCGAAACATCATGCCATTTGAAATAGGACTGGTCGAGACGGTGCCGCATCGCTGTTAAATGGCGGCACTTGGAGGTCCAAAAAATAGACGCCATCCGTGAACCCTTGCGGCACATAGATCAGTTCGGTGATCGTTTTATCTCGCCACGTTTCCTCGTTCAATTGCCGTGTCCCTTGCCCTACGTTCCAAAACAAATGGTGATTGCTCAGTTTCCCTTCGTCAAACGTTCGATCGATCGACGGGAGATCGACCAACAAGTGTTTTATCTGCAATTCGTTTAATAGCAGCATTGCTTCATGTGTGAAAAATGGGGGAGGCAGTCCCGCCATATAGTTTCGAGTTTGTTTCGCTTCAGGATTTGGCTCCGTTCGAATGATCAGAGCTGGACTGAGAAACATCGGCTCCAGGGCTGCGGCTAAGCTCGTGCTCGTGATCACTTCATCGGTATCGACAAGATCGGGGAGATATTTTTCACCACAATTAGCCGCTGCCACCGGTTGGACCGAAATCAATGTGGCCAGCATCAATGAGCCGGTAAGCACCTCACAAATCGGAATGCGGTCATTGACGATATGCCCTACCGTTTCGGTATGTGTCCCATTGCAATGCGGAGTGATTGTGAGGGTCCCTACGTTGCAACTCCCACCCTGTCGCGTGTCACCGACGAAATCGCCTGAACGAAGGGGTTGGGTGCAAGCCATGGGTGCACCAAAGTGGTTCGGCTGAGCCCCGTCAAACCGCAATTCTATGGCCAGCGAGATCCCCGAATTCGGATCGATCGAGAATCTTTCGTTTGCTGACTCAATACTAATTTTCATGCCTTCGTCTCATCTGGGTCTGCAAAGATGTCTGAGACCCTGTTAGAGTAACCGGTAGCGGCAAGTCGTTGGTTTTGCCTCTGCGCGCTGGTTGATCACTAAGACTGACATATTTCATAAGAATAATCAATGAATCTGGATCTAAAAAATCGCTTGGCCGTCGTCTGCGGCAGCTCGCAAGGAATTGGTAAAGCAGCAGCGATCGAACTCTCTCAATTGGGTGCAACTGTTATTTTGTTGGCCCGCAACTCAGCAACGCTTGAAGCGGTTCGCTCCGAGTTGGATACCTCGATGGGCCAGCAACATGAGATTGCCATTGCGGACTTTGCCCAATCTGACGAGCTAAAGCAGACGATCCATTCGATCGTAAAACGCAAGTCCGTGCACATATTGATCAACAATACCGGGGGCCCGCCTGCCGGTTTAGCCCTCGATGCAAACACGGACTCATTTCTTTCCGGGTTTAACAACCATTTGATCTGCAATCACATTTTGACTCAGGCGGTGGTTCCCGGAATGAAACAGGTCGGATTTGGACGAATTATCAATGTCATCTCCACATCCGTAAAACAACCTATTCCAGGACTGGGAGTTTCCAACACCATACGCGGTGCAGTTGCAAGTTGGGCCAAAACGTTGGCCACGGAACTGGGACCCTACGGCATCACCGTGAATAACCTGCTCCCCGGAATGACCATGACGGGGAGACTGCAATCGCTGATCGACGGCCGAGCTCAACAACAGGGTGTCCCGTCCAGTGATATTTCCGAACAAATGAAAGAAGAAATTCCCGTTGGCCGCTTCGCCGAGCCGCGCGAAGTGGGCGCTGTTATCGCGTTTCTCGCTTCGCCAGCGGCCGCTTACATTAATGGGATCAATCTGCCGGTCGATGGAGGTCGTACCACATGCCTTTAATCGAAATTCAAAACTATCTGGGTGGAGAATTTTTTGGACCCGTCAATGGGAACTGGCTCGACAATGTCAATCCGGCGACGGGTGAGGTCTACTCGCGATTGCCCGATAGTGACGCTGCAGATGTTCAATTAGCCGTCACTGCGGCGTCTGCGGCGTTCCCCAACTGGTCGCGCATGTCGGCGGCTGAGCGCGCTTATTGGTTGAATCGGTTGGCCGATGGTATTGAAGAAAATATCGATGAGTTAGCGCGGGCGGAAACCGATGACAACGGAAAGCCATTAAGCATGTCGCGCACCATTGATATTCCCCGCGCCGTTACGAATCTGAGGTTTTTTGCTTCGATGGGTGAAAGCTTTTCCAGCGAATCGCATGCTGCTCCCGACGGAGTTCATTACACCCTACGGCAGCCAATCGGGGTCGTGGCTTGCATTTCCCCATGGAATCTGCCACTTTATTTGTTTACCTGGAAGATTGCTCCGGCATTAGCCAGCGGAAATTGTGTCATCGGTAAACCTTCCGAGGTGACTCCCTTTACCGCTTTTTTGCTAAGTAAAATCTGCGCTCAAGTTGGCTTTCCTGAAGGGGTGCTCAACGTACTCCACGGCTCGGGTGCGAGTGCCGGAAACGCAGTGATCCAGAACGATCAAGTTGAAGCGATTTCGTTTACGGGTGGCACAAAAACAGGTGCCCATATCGCTTCGGAGGTTGCTCCGCGGTTCAAGAAATTATCGTTAGAACTCGGTGGAAAAAATCCGAACATCATTTTTGCCGATTGCGATTATGAAACCGCGCTGACGACGACGTTGCGCAGTTCGTATCAAAATCAAGGCCAGATTTGCCTGTGCGGTTCGCGGATCTATGTCGAACACTCGATGTTCGAAAGTTTCCGCAATGATCTGGTCAGGCTCAGCGAGCAAATCGTGATCGGCGACCCGCTCGACGACCAAACGGAACTTGGGGCTGTGGTCTCGGCAGCCCACCAACAGAAGATTCTGAGCGGTATTGAATTGGCGCGTCGCGAAGGTGGTGAAGTGCTTTGCGGGGGGGGAGCCGTTACGGTTCCCGGACGATGCCAACACGGGTTTTTTCTAAAACCGACCGTCATCGTTGGGCTGAGCGATCAATGCAGAACCAATCAGGACGAGATTTTCGGACCTGTGGTAACACTGCAGTCGTTTCGAAATGAAGCCGAACTGATCGAGCGAGCAAATTCCACCCCGTATGGGCTATCAGCCAGCGTTTGGACCAATCACCTGCAACGCGCACATCGAGTCGCGCGTGAACTTCAATCTGGTGTCGTGTGGGTCAACAGTTGGCTGGTCCGCGATTTACGCACTCCGTTTGGCGGCATGAAGAGTTCAGGCGTCGGACGTGAGGGAGGCTTGGAATCAATGCGGTTCTTTACCGAGCCCAAAAATGTTTTCATCAAGTATTGATGCCACATTGAATTTGTTCCTTCGTACACTATCCGCCTCAGCGAATCATGTTGCAAAAAGATTCTCCAGATTTTTGAACGCTTTGAACTCTAACGCGTTACCCGATGGATCCAGAAAAAATAAAGTCGCTTGCTCTCCTGGTTCACCTGCAAAACGCACATAAGGCTCGATGACAAACTCGATGTTCTGTTGGTGCAAGCGGTCTGCAAATTGGTGCCAAGTTTCCCAATCCAAGACGACTCCAAAATGAGGAACGGGAACTTGATGGCTGTCGACGCTGCTAAAATCTTTGGGCTGAAGACTCTCTGACGAGCTGACTTGATGCGCCACGATTTGATGACCAAAAAGATCAAAATCGATCCAGTGTTCGCTACTCCGTCCCATTTTGCATCCTAAGCAGTTCAAATAAAACTCTTTCGTAGCAGCTAAGTCGTGAACAGGGAACGCCAAATGGAATGGGTTGAGAATTTGTTGTTGAATGGTCATACGTCTAAACTCGGGTGTCAGTGTCTTAATCCTACAGCGCCGGCTCGATGCAAAGCTGTAGGCCAGCCTTTCCAGGCTGACGCCGTTTACCTGGCTTGTACCAAACCGGGAGGATTGGGTCAGCCTGGAAAGGCTGACGTACATACCTTGCGCTGTAGGATTAATCGAACGGTGCATCGACGGGAGCAATTACAATTCCGACAGTTTATTCCAGATTTCCGAACTTGGCCAGAGGTTGAGACTCCGCTGGCAACGCACGTAAACTCGATTCACAAAAGTGATTCCGTACGCCAGGTCTAGCATCAACGATGCAACTATTTGTTACATCGGAATCGGCACGTCGCGATACCAAACGCAAGTAGGACAACAACCAATGTTGAGGGTTTTGGGATCGCAGACACCGGTACACAGGCTCCAGGGGCCCTCGACGACTTCGCTTGCAAAGTTGTTAACTTTCAAATGATTTGTCAGGAATAATGGGAAGGTGATTTGCTTGGCTCGATGCGGGAGCGCGTTTCGTGTCGCATCGAGTTCACCCGAATAGACAAGAAGTTTAATCCTCTGGCGTATGCGCTGCAAACGTCCGGCACAAGTGCTGCAATTGTGTTTCGGCCGTCATCCGCTACTTAGTCCGCTTCAATCCAAATATGAGTATCGCCGTGGTCATCAATTTCGAGATGAATCAAATTGGCTCGGCAACAAACGGGGCAGTCCTCGACGTACGATTGACTGGACCCGGCACTCAAGTCGATCGGGACAACAATCACCTCGCCACAGGTATCACAAACGTAACTTGCTTCATCCTGCATCCATTTTCCTACTAGAAATGCGATTTCTGAAGTTGGGGAACGATCTCTAACGATTTCACGAGATTCTAATCCAACCATCGATCACCCGCTGAGTCCCACGAGCACTCACCGCGGTCAAGACTCGGGATTGTCAGCGCCACTGCGGAAAATAGGATCGTTCCAATCGAAACTGAATCTATGGTTTTGTCCCACCATTGTCAATCAATTGTGGTTCGTTACGTTGCGGGGCATCTATTCCGGAACTGCAAATTCGAGTTGGCCTCGCTCAATTCGTCGCACAAACGGAAAAAGTTAGATGACGCAAGAATCGAAAGGGTCCTGATTTCCCCAGAATGCAATGCATGGGCGTCGCGGCTGCTCAAGTGCGATTAACGTAAAGGTCATTTTGGCGTAATCTATTAAGGGTCCGCCTAGGTCCAGATACTGCGGTTTCGTACGATCGGCAACCAGTGCGCTTGAGCAATCGAAAATGACGCTGTGATTTCTGAACGGGTATTGATTGATGCCCCGCCATTAGCGGAGTTGAATTCAAGAACCAAGCAAACATGTTGCATTTGAGTCAAGTTTGTGATTCAAGAAATCGCACGACCGATTCAGTGCCCGTGGACGATTGACTGGGCGACTACAGAAACACACCAGCCGACCGATTTATCGATGGCCTTTTGCCGGCGCGCGCGTGACTGATGGACTCCCATACGGCGATAGCCCTTGAGGTCTCGTTCCTAATAATGCAGCACAGGGTGAGTGGTGAATTGTGCCAAGTCCTGTCTGCGCATTTTGCACGCTGGTTTTGGTTGGAGCGAAGCCTCGCTAGGGTTTATCCAAAATTCGATATATAGGAGGAAAGTAAAGAAATGTCCGACGTGATTCATACAGCCGATGCACCGATGCCGGTCGGAGCTTACCCGCATGCTCGAAGGGTCGGGAATTTGTTGTTCATGTCTGGGGTGGGACCGCGGCAAGCGGGGACTGACAAGATTCCCGGTGTGGAGCTTGACGCAAACGGGCAAATCGTCAGTTATGATATTGCAGCTCAATGCCATAGCGTCTTCAAAAATGTGCGTACGATTGTTGAGGCGAGCGGTTCCAGTTGGGACCGTATTGTCGATGTCACAGTCTTTCTGACCAATATGAAGCAGGACTTTGCAACCTACAATCGAATTTACTCAGAGTACTTTCGCGAGAATCAGCCATGTCGAACCACGATTGAGATTTTGTCGTTGCCGACGCCAATCGCGATCGAACTCAAATGCATCGCGACGATTGAATGATGAGATAAATTGAATGCCGCAACAATTCGACATTCCAGAAAACCCGACGATCGATATCCATACGCATATTTTGCCTGAGAACTGGCCGAACCTGGCCAAGAGGTATGGCTATGGTGGGTTTGTGGAATTGGTTCACGATCAGCCTGGCTGCGCCCGTATGATGATTGACGGGAGATTTTTTCGTGAGATAAATGAAAACTGTTGGGACCCACATTCCAGGATTCGTGACTGTGCAACATTAGGTGTTGATATGCAAGTGCTTTCGACGGTGCCGGTGATGTTCAGTTACTGGGCCAAGCCCCAGGATGCACTCGACCTCTCCAAAATGCTGAACGATCATATCGCGTCGTTGGTGAAGGACTTTCCCAATCGGTTTTTCGGGCTGGGAACCGTTCCGTTACAGGCTCCCGAGTTGGCGATCAGGGAATTGGAGAGATGCATGAAGGACCTTGGGCTACAAGGGATCCAAATCGGAACGCACGTCAATGACTGGAATCTTTACGAGCCAGCATTATTTCCTTTTTTTCAAGCGGCCCAAGAGTTACAGGCAGCGATCTTTGTTCATCCCTGGGACATGATGGCTAAAGAGCGAATGCCGAAATATTGGTTGCCTTGGCTGGTCGGGATGCCCGCAGAAACTTCGCTGGCGGTTTGCTCGATGATATTTGGTGGCGTGTTCGAACGACTGCCTCGCCTGAAAGTCTGTTTCGCACATGGTGGAGGTTCCTTTCTGCCGACGTTGGGGCGCATCGATCACGCATTTCGAGTTCGTCCAGACTTGTGTGCAGTCGACAACGATGTGATGCCGAGCGAATACCTGAACCGGTTTTACCTGGACACTCTGGTCCACCATGATGGGATGTTAAGATACTTAATCGATATGATGACCCCGGCACGTTTAGCGTTGGGGACCGACTACCCGTTTCCGTTGGGCGAGTTGATACCGGGGAAGTTGCTGGATTCCCTGGATGGGCTTGACGCCGCAGCAAAATTTCGCATGCGTGGAGGAACAGCGCTGGAATGGTTGGGCATTTCCAACCGAACCCGGCGATCGTAACGTGCGGTTTAACAGCCACATTTACGACCAGCAAAGGAGATCGGAAATCTGTTGAACGTGAAGCGAGCGGAGTCGTTCGCCTTAGTTTGCCTCGCGCTTAATCATTTCGATTAAGGCGTTCGTCGATGTATATTTTCCGATCACCGTTGATCGCGGAAAGATCATTTTGGGAATCACCCCCGAGCCGACTCGATTGTAAAGTTCAGTATGTTTAGCGATGAATTGGTTCACGATATCTTTGGCCAATTCGGCATCAAGTTTTTCTGCACCGACCAAATCGCTAGCTCTTGCCTTGGCATCGGCGGTTGAAGGGGCTTTATTGCCGTCAAACATCCAATCGTGAAATTCGTTTAACTTGGAGGCATCGACGCGCCAAACGGCGACAGCCAACTTCGCCAGTTCACATGCGTTGGCGTGCACCGGGTGATTCGCCGTGACATGCTTGTTACAGGCTGTATTCATGGGGACGGGAAGCAGGATCACGGCCAAATCGTCGCCCAAGGCTTGTTGTGCACCTTTAATTGCGATGTGAGTTTCGCGGCATTGGCCACAAGTGTAATCAAACATCTCAACGAAAATGTAACGAGCCTTGGGTTTGCCCACAATTGGCCAATGCGCTGCGTTGAGTTGAATTGCCCCACCGCGTAACGAGACAATCCGAGGCTGTTCCTCTTCCTGTGGTTTGGCTTCATCCTGGGTTTCGCCTTCCTGGTCTTGCTCAGTCGTGTTCCCAGTTGAGCCTGATTCTTGTACCTGATTCCGACCGGTATTCGTTGATTCATTGGCTGTGACCGAAACGAACACGGCAGTTCCACGCATTCCCACAAGAAACGAGACGGCGCTCAGGTTGAGATCACGGGATGAAGAAACTGGATGATAATTTCTCGACGGTCGTTCCCGGTACATCACAGAACCACGGGCTATCGAACGATCAAATCGATGTAGGAAACTGGTGTCCTGTCCAGGAGCATCGAACAGGGCATTCGGTGAATCTGACTCGCCATTGGATTTGGATTCGGATTCAATTCCAGGTGCCTCAACGGGTGCCAAGAACGGTGCGTCAAACGTTCCGTCCCCTTGGTCATTCAAGGCAGGGACCGAATCATGGGTCTCGACTTCAAACGTATCAGCCGGTGTGCTGAATGTTTGAGTTACGCTAAGAAATCCAACTGAAATCAATGCCAACGCACCGGCGAAAAAGGATGATCTGACGCCGATGGGATTTTTCCACAACATAATTGCCCCCAACGCCAGTCCGCAGCTATGTGCAGCCAAGCAATAGGGGCAAAGATGCTCAACAGAAAAGATTTGGATTGTGACGAACCAGATTCCAGCGGCAGCAGCCGTAAAGGCGCACGTCATCAATACAAACATCGCAAAAAACTGATTCCCTGCGGATGAACTCAATTTCGGAGCCCACGCTGCCGTCAACAGCGCTAAATATAAAACAAAAGCAGGTATGGATACCGGGATCCCAAAAATCTTGGACCATTTGCTGGTTAGCACATGCGAACAATCAAAGACCGATCCGCCACATCCCATGACGGCCGACGCCGACAAACTGACATACGACAAATAGCCTGTGATACCCAACGCGATCAAAGCAATCGCCGAGACAACTAACGTCCAGCTTTGGCCGAGCCCAAGTTGACTAGTACCAATATAATTTTTCATGACGGCTAATTCAGATCGGTTTACTTGTGCGGAAGAAGCGAGCCAATGGGTACCCGTTGACAAGCCGCCGTAACTACTATCCAAATGCGAATGGCGAGAGCTGGAACTCAATTCATTATTTTGAACGAGACCGGCCGGTTTTCGGTGTTGGTTACTCATTTTAGCGGAGATATTTCGTTGAAAGATCTTAGGGGGAAAGACAACCTTGGCATCCCGCCGACGACAAAAGTCCTTTGATTTTGAGATGTGAAAACAAATTCAGCAACACACCACACATCAACGGAGGTACGCGCGATCCAAAATGGGGCCGGGCCACTGTTTGCCGTCCGCAGCCGACCGTTCTGGCTGAGCTGCAACGGGACCAATCGGGTTCAACCTGAATCCAGACGAATCGAGCGAAATCAAGTTACGCTGGGGGACACGCTTAAACTATTTTTACACTCCATTTCGCAGATCGCCGGGAATTTGTTCCACAGATTCGTCAGTTTTCTACCGCAAATCGATACAAGCATGAGAAAACTTCACGATTCGCGGGGTTTGGCGGACTTTGCCGACGGAAAACGTCGACGTGGACTTTTTTCAGAGAAACTGGTCACTTGGCTACGTGCAAGTCCAATTCGGCCGGCAGTTCCTGGAAAATGGTGGAATCTTTTCGGATCGTAACGTATGAAGTTCGGTTACGCAATCGATCTTCGGCAACTTTCCACCCAATTGTTACCAGCCGATAACGGACAGGTCGAATTGTGAAGTTGAACCCGCTGGACACCTCCCCATTGACGTCACCGATGTCACTGAATCCAGTCGTTGGCCGTTGATGGAAATTTAGAAGCTGTGCCAATAACATTGCAGCCGTGCACAGGTCGCGGAAAGGTAACCGTTTAATTAGTTTGGTGACCGTGTTTTGGGTTTGTAATAGATTCTTTGATAATCGGTGGGCGATCAGGCGGCGATCCGCGCCAATGAGCGGGCGAGCGCTTCAGGCGGTTGTTGTTGGGGTCCCGGTAACAAATGTGGCGTTGTCAGTTGTGGGAACTTGTAGCCGCCGGTTTTGGTTTTCGAGTTCGCAGAGTACCGGTTCGAAACGCATTGGCCACCTCGATAGGAATTTCAGCGTCGGCCATGACCAACATCGCGTTTTGCATGACCACACTCGCGCGCATCTCCTGTTCCCTGGCAATTGCCTCGGCGCGCCGTGATTCCGCCTTGGCCTGAGCGACACGCATATCCGAAAGCGCGGTTTCCGTTTGCAGCCGCGCACCGATATTCTCACCAATGTCGACGACCAGGATATCGATCGAGACAATTTCGTAGGCCGTGTTGGTATCGAGATTTCGTTCCAAGACGGCTTTGGAAATTCGCTCAGGGAGTTCGAGCATTTCCATGTAGGACTCAGCCGACCCGATGGCCGAAATGATCCCTTGGCCAACTCTGGCAATGACGGTTTCTTCGGTCGCCCCGCCGATTAATTGGTCCAGATTGGTGCGAACGGTGACTCGGGCACAGACTCTCAACTCGATTCCATCTTTGGCGATTGCACTTAACGTATTGCGTTTTCCACCACTCGAGAGGGGGCAATCGATAACGACCGGAGAAACGCTCGTTTGAACGGCCTTCAAAACGTCCCGTCCCGCCAAGTCAATGGCTGCTGCCCGATCAAACAGCAAATCAATCCCGGCTCGATCCGCAGCGATGATCGCCTTCATGACTCGCATCACATCGCCGCCAGCGAGAACGTGTGCTTCCAACTGTGCCGAGGTCAGTTCGCGGTTCTGGGCCGTTCTAAGGGCTGCTTGATGCCCCATGATTTTGGCGGCAACAATGGTTGCTGGATTAACTTTTCGGAGACTCATTCCAACGAGGTTCAGCAAGGGAATTCGCGCCCCCGACATGAATGCCTGAAGCCATAACATGCCATAGATCATCACTAAGACGAAGAATACAATTGCGAACACGATCGCCAGAACACTG
Organism: Pirellulaceae bacterium; assembly: GCA_041748315.1. Lineage (GTDB taxonomy): Bacteria > Planctomycetota > Planctomycetia > Pirellulales > Pirellulaceae > CALMEE01. The sequence goes on along the minus strand of JBGTDM010000213.1, from coordinate 8,942 downwards.
CCGATCCAGAATAAAATGGTGGCTAGGTCAACGGCACCCAGCGGGACCATGAGAATCTGCATAACTGTCCCTTTACGACATGGACCTGTTGTGCGATTGGCCTGAGGGCGGATCCGGAAAGTCGCCGGTCGTGGGCAGGGACAATCGCTTTAACTCAACAACCCAATTTAAAATACGTCGATTGAATCGTGATCACCCCTGTCCCGATCACGTCGTTTCATTCGAACCAGTTTTCGCTTGGCTTCGGTGCGGACCTTGTTGGGCGTATGGAACGACTTAAGCACAAAGTTCAGGTCTTGGATCGCCAACGGGGTCTGGGCAGACGAATCTCGCATTAGTGCGCGGTTGTAAAAGGCCATCGCCTTGATGTCTTCGGGGACACCGGGCGTCTGGATGACCGCAGTGTAATCCGCAATCGCGCCTGCCACATCCTGCCGTTTCGCTTTGGTCATGCCGCTTCTGTAAACGGAAAGTATCCGGCGCCGATTTGAAAAACGATCCAACAGCCAACTAATAATCTTCACGAACCAATCTCTCTGCAGCCTAAGTTACCCAGTAACATCTCGCTAGTGCTTTGTCCAGGTTAGAGATCAGGGTTAGCCGGTGTGCGTTAGCACCCGGTTCAGGCCGTAAAAACCGGACGCTATCGCGTTCCAGCTGATTCTCAGCAATCCGAACTCTTAATATTGACAAAGCACTAGTGTAACAAATGCAACTTGAAAGCAACTCCGATATTATCAAGTTAGATTTGGCCTTTTCGAAACCGAAACTCGACCCAACAGATTCAGTTGAACTGTCTGGCGAGTACCCATTTGCGAGAAGGGGCTAAACTCATGCCTAAAAGTTAACGACTTTTCTTATTTTTTGGCGTTTCAAGTGTCTGGCACCTTGTGCGAACAGTCTGGAAAGGCATCCCGTCGATTCGCTCGTAACGTTCGGCTCGAATGAACCAGAAAGCCAGTCCACCCGTGTTATGACGTGGGGTTCGAGGAGATGCCTTAGCACGCACACCCAACGACCCTTTCCGCCCCGTTTTCCGCCATCCGCGGCTTTCCATGATCATTCGCACTAACATTCCTACGGCCTGGCGAAACCGAGTCGTCTGTTTTGTGTGGACTTCGGACAGGAAACGGTTGACGGCTGGATTGGCCTCCAATTCCCGTACAACACCCGCCAAAGGGGCGCGATCGTGATGGATTTCCGATTCTTCCATCCTGCATTGCCGAGCCTTGTCATTAAAAAATTCCAAGACCTCTGAAAAGGGGCAACTTTCGTCGCTGAACACATCCGAAAACGTTCTCCCTTGGGGCTCGTTAAGAAATGCCTCGCGAGTGATAATTACATGTGATGATGGTTGTTTTGTTGTTTTTGACATCAAGCGATAAACCCGTAATTTGGACCTGTCCGCCACGAACAGTGAATTTCTGTAAGTGCAAATATTGTATCTTGTCGTCAGTGTCTTGCCAAGTCCTCTTTAGCCCAAATGTCGTGATTATGGGGGCCGAATCCAATGCCAGAAGATCCAGAGATATTCCAGTGCGGCCCTCAGAAAATGCAGTTCTGCCACCACGAAAACGATCATTGGTTAGCAATCATGTCACGAAGGTGTATGAAATGATCGCGCCAAGTGCACCTGCCAATCCGCGAGCCTGGATCGATCCTATCCAACGCGAAATACCCAGGACTACTGACAAGAACTGAAGGAAAAATCGAGCCCCTTAATGCCGACTTCCGAGACCTCCATCGAGGTGCGGCGCATGTCTTTTAATTATAGGTGATCGATGATCCGTAGTTCCACTTTGCGGAATTCGATCGGATGGCTTTCGGATTGAAGCGAGATGTAACCCTCTCTTAGGATCAAGTCATCTCCTTTAATCAGTGGCTTTGCATGTTGGTCGTCGGGGTCCAGTTGAGGTTTCTGATACTCCAGAACAACTTCGCCATCGATTTTGTGTCGGATCACCTCGCCACCAAGGACTTCAATTTCGACCGCAACCCAATCGTCCCCATGAAAGGTTTTCGACGTGGAATTGCAACAGTGGCGAGTGTATAGTTTTTCGTCCATTTCCACATGTGTACCGGGAGTGCAAAGATTCGCGTTCGAGCGGTCGTTGTTCCCGTCGCCACCCAAGAGCTGCACTTCGATCGAAACCGGAAAATCCTGGTCTTTTCCCATGGTTTCAGGGGCCTGACCATGGACCATGACGCCACTGTTTCTAAATGCCCAGCCTGGGCCGTCGGTACATTGTTCGCCCAAGAAACGATACTCGACTCGGATCACATAGTGGGAGAATGAGTCTTTAAAGATCAAGTGGCCAAATCGTCCACCGAAATCGGGGTAGTCTGAATAATCGACTTTGAGCAGACCATTTTCGACGCGAAACGTATCGGCATAATTCTCGCCCAACTCGTAGTGACAAATCTTGGGTGTCCAGCCGTCGAGGTTTTTTCCATTAAAAAGCTGAATCCAAGTGTACCCATCCGCATCGACGGGAGCAGGCTCTTCATCTTCTCTCTCGGGGTCCTGGACTGGCGCGGTAGCGATTTGATCTTCGACATCCAAGCCGGACGCAGGCTCTTGGGCATGTACGGGGTTTGATCCCAAGACCAATAGCAAGACGAAACTCGTGAGCACAAGTGAGTTTTTCATCGACGTTTCCTTGTATAAAGTGATCGTTTGGAACAGGGATGAACCTTCCTGTGGGGAGTCGGGAGTTTTGCATCAGCGTTGATCTCGTTTAAGGCGTACAATCAACACCAACCTTCAGGATTGGCGACCCATTACCTCACCTCCTGACATCTTACGCCAATTTGCGAACTTAAGACAGCCAGTATGGTCAATCAGTCGTCGATTGAATTGACGAACTGCTTATGTAGACGGTAGGATTGACTTCAGTTTAGCTTATAAAACATTGCCTTTCCTCACGGGGTGGGCATCAACAAATCGTAGGAGCTCAAATCGATGTCCGCCACTCAATTGCTTGCTGCGCGGGAAGGTACGATCACACGGGAAATGGAGTTTGTAGCGCAACGCGAGCAACTCTCGCCAGAGACGATTCGGGACGAGGTCGCCGCGGGTCGAATGGTGATTCCAGCGAATCGAGTCCATCTGCAAAAAAAACTCGAGCCGATGTGTATCGGGATCGCGGCCAAGTGCAAAATTAATGCAAATATCGGGAACAGCGCTGTGACCAGCAATGTCGAGGTTGAACTCGATAAACTGCATACGGCCGTTCATTTTGGTGCTGATACGGTGATGGATTTATCGACCGGCAAGGACATCGATAATATCCGCAAAGTGATCATCGATCATTCACCCGTTCCGATTGGAACGGTGCCGATCTACCAAATGCTGGAAGAGTTGGGCGGAAACATCGAAGACATGCGCCCCCAACATTTTCTGGATATGGTGGAACATCAGGCGCAGCAAGGGGTTGATTACATGACGATTCACTGTGGTGTCATGTTGGATCATTTACATTTGACCACTCAGCGAGTCACCGGTATCGTGTCGCGAGGCGGTTCATTGATTGCCAAGTGGATGATGGTCCATCGCAAGCAAAACCCGTTGTATGAACATTTTGACGACTTATGCGACATCATGCGCGAATATGATGTGACCTGGAGTCTGGGTGATGGTCTCCGTCCAGGCAGCATTGCCGACGCCAGTGATGCAGCTCAGTTTGCCGAGTTGGATGTATTGGGCGAGTTAACTCGACGAGGAAAAAATAACGGAACTCAGGTCATGGTCGAAGGCCCTGGGCACATTCCAATGCACCAGATCGAAATGAACGTTAAGCGTCAGATCGAAGTCTGCGACGGAGCTCCGTTCTACGTACTAGGTCCGTTAGTGACAGATATTGCACCGGGCTACGACCATATCACCAGTGCGATTGGTGCCGCCATGGCGGGTTGGCATGGCGCGGCGATGCTTTGCTATGTGACTCCCAAAGAGCACCTTGGGCTCCCCAACAAGGATGATGTTCACCAAGGGGTCATTGCATATAAAATAGCCGCCCATGCTGCCGATGTCGCGCGGTCACGTCCTGGCGCACAAGATCGGGATGACGCGTTGTCGAGAGCGAGGTTTGCATTCGATTGGAAAGAACAGTTTCGACTATCGCTTGATCCAGCGACCGCGCAAGCCTACCACGATGAGACGCTTCCGCAAGAGACGTTTAAGAGCGCTCATTTCTGTAGCATGTGTGGTCCCAAGTATTGCTCGATGAAAATCACTGAAGACATTCGCAAGATGGCCGCCGATGGCGAGTTGGTACCGTTGGAATCGGCTCCAAAGCATGATGGCGATTTCTGACAGGTTCGCTGACCCGTGCGAAGTCCACTTCGCTGATTGAACACGGACAATTACAAGATTCAATGACGATACTTGTCGTTCAATCCGCTTCCATTTAGGATCATGGGAAGAATTTTGTCGAGCCGCGATTGTTTCGTTTCTGGCCGCTTGGCGGCCGAGATAAAATCGGCGAATTCTCGTTGTTTCCCTTTGGTAAACTTATCGAAAGCAGCCTTCGCAGAACGATGGTTCACCAGCTTTTTTTCAAGTTCGGCGGGAATCACTAACGGTTTGAATCGTTCTAACTTAATCTCCCGACCCGATTCGACAATGGATATCGCCTCGCGGACATAGGTCTTGATTTTCCCCGATTGAATGTCCTTGAGCGATTTCATTCGCCATTGTCGAAGGGCTTTGGTACGATCAGGTTGCGCATTGACGAGGATCCGCGCAGGATCGGACAACGACACCCCTTGGTAAAACCAGAGTCCGAAATACGATTTAAAACCTCCGACCCCGACAACATTCTTACCTTGGTATGTGTAAACCGGGCCTCCCCACTTCACGGTTTCCTCAAGTCTAGTGGCACGTAAAATCTCGCAGAGCCGATTCAATTCGTTTGGCCATTGGCGTTCCGCTCGCAGAAATTCGTCGACCGTTCTGAATCGTTTCATTGGAACCTACTTTTTGCTAAATCTTTCGATCACCTCAGGCAATGGATATTCAATCACGGCGATTTGAAGCTGTGAAATCTCCTGCAGCCTGCTCCAACCCCTGGAGACCCAGTGTTCGCGTCGTTTTACATACGACTCATCGAGCTGGCTTTTTCCGAATTCTCCGTCGATCACTACGGGTTCAAATTCTGGTGAATCGATAAACTGCGCCAGAATCGGATTACATCTAATATGACGTTCCGCGGTCGTGTGCAATAACTCTGGGTCGACCTCTCCGATAATGAATCGCAAATACAGGTCGCTGTCGCCGATCGATTCGACGTCTCTCCCGCAAACGGAACAAAGGTACCCTTCTTCACATTTGGCCATCGTCGTCTTCTAAAAAATCCTGAAGTGTGAATCTAATTTTTATCATGGCTAACGGTACCACATCCATTTTACGAATAGATTTCGTGATTTTAAATTGAGTGGCCAGAAAAAAACGTTAGAAGATTTCGGGAAAATTGGGGTTTTGCGCTTCGCGTTTGCGGCTGAAACTGGCGACGTTATTGAATGAACGTGATTTAGCAAACCCCGGTTAGTGCGTTGTCAATATTAAGAGTTCGCATTGCTGAGTATCAGCCGGAACGCGCTAGCGTCCGGTTTTTACGGTCTGAACCGGGTGCTAACGGACACCGGCTAAACCTAATCTCTAGCCTGGACAAAACTCTAGGGTTCTGTTTCTAAAGTCAGGGCGCGAGGATTTTGAGGTATCGCTGGATAAAAGCCATTTTTACCATGCCGGCATAATTGATGGCAGTCTTTTCGAATCTTGCGAACACGGAACGACACTCTTTCAACCAACCGATCAGTCGCTCAATGATATTGCGGTCACGATATCGTTGTTTGTCGAACTCGACCGAACGAGTTTCGGGGTCTTCGTTTTTCTTGGAGGGAATCATTGGAGTCACTCCGATATCAAGCAACATCTGGTCAATCCATTCGGCTCGGTAGCCTTTGTCTCCGGCAATCGCCTCCGGCCAAGGGACGATTTCTTCGGTTCCCGTTATCATTTCCTGATCAATCCCGCCCAGTAGATCTTCAAGCGTCGTGTTCTCGAGGGCTGGGCCGGCCGACAATTCGAAGTGAATCGGAATAACACCGGAGCCAGCAACCGTAGCAGACTGATCGACTCGTTCGCCGCCTTGAGCGGGTATTTGTCGAATCGGTCCTTGAGCACATAGTCGGTGATGCCAGTGACGCGAAACGCATGACGCCGGAAATGGCACAATCGCAGTCATTGAGTAATTTGGAGCAACTTTAATGCATAGTATTCATACGAAATCAGCGGCTACGCCTGCACAAATCAATCCGGAGGTTAAGAGCTCCAAAAACAACGGCCACAAAACTGCAAAACCGCGCCAAGTTCGTGAAGAAGTATGCGTCGCCCGTCTTGCCATATGTCAGACGAAAATGCGGTGGCCAAGGCGCGGTGTTTAATCATCCGAAGGGCGTCGTTTGTCCAAATCGGATTGGCCAAGAAGCCCAGCGGTGTGCTACAATTGCAATATGAAAGGAGCCACGATGTTAGCAATCGAATTGATTCCGGATCCCGAACAGGGCGGGTACACCGCACGCTTGCCCGACGTTCCCGCGTATGGAGAAGGGGAGACCCCCGAGGAAGCCATCGCCGATCTTCGCGAAGCATTGCAGGGATACATCGAAACTTTTGGACTCGACGACGCCATGGCGCGGGTCAGCACCCCCACAGTGCACACTGTCAATTGGAGCCTGACGGAACTGGCGCATGGTTAAGCTGCCGCGCGTCAATGGTCGAGAAATGGTAGTGGTCGAGAAATGGTCGATTTCTTGGTGCGCCGTGGCTTTCGACTTCTCCGCGTTCGCGGCAGTCATCACTTTCTCGAATCGGAGACCCGCCGAACCTGCGTCCCCGTTCACGGCAATCGTGCGCTGAAGATAGGAACGCTGCGCAGCATTCTCCGCGACATCGGAATGAGCCCCACCGAGTTCTCGGAGGAATCGGACAAGGGTTAGAGCGAAGGCGTTGTTGACTCAAATCTGCAAGCGTTCGACCTCATCGAGGCTGACTTGATCGGATGTGCGGTTATACAGGTTGGTGGTTCGCGACGACGCATGTGCGGCCATTGTTTGGGCTTTTTCGAGGGTTCCGCCGTTGCGCATGTATTCCGTGATGCCCGTCGCCCGGAAGGTGTGGCAGCAAATATCGGCCGAGATCCCGGTGGCTAAGGCACGGCGTTTGATCATCCTCAAAGCGTCATTGCGGTGCAGGGCGGAAGGCTTGAGCACGTGCTGGCGACCGATGGCGCGGAAGAGGGGAGTGTCGGGTTCGCTTCGCAAGCCGGTTGCGTCGAGATAATCGATCAAATACCGTTCGGCCTCGTGATGCAGTGGCATCGAATGATGGCGGCCCCCCTTCTCGTGCAATCGAATCCAGTATCGACCGTCAGATTTGCGCACGTCGGCAACGCGCATCTTGAGCGCGGCACCGATCCGCGCGAACGTATAGATCAAGACGCCGATTAACGCCCTATCGCGCAGACCAATTAGCGTGCTGGTGTCGATCGAATCCAACAGCCGCCGCGCCTCGGCGGCCGTAAGGACCGGCGTCTTTCCCTTGAGGATTACGACCTTTGGGCCTTTGACCGCCGCCGCCGGATTGAAGCGGAGAATGCCGCCGGTTACCAAATAATCGAACATCATGCGGATTCCCGCCAAATGCTGCTTGACGGTCAAATCGGCGTGGGTTTCCATCAACTCTTCGATATACGCCGCCACGACCACCGCGTCGATTCGTTGAAGAGTAAACCGGTGGCGCTGAGCCCACGCGAAGAATCGTCGAACGGCGCGCAGGTAGGCCCAACGAGTGTTTTCATTGCGGATGCTCGCGGTGAAGAACTCAATATATCGATGCAACGCATCGGCGCCCGCGTCAAGTATGATCGCTGGAACGGCGACGTCAGAAGTCGCTAACCACCGCGGATCGTCCGGTGAAACGGGAGGACGGTTCAACTCAGAAAGGAAGAAAACATGGCTCCAATCATACGCTGCCTAAAGGACGTTATGCAACGTATTTCCTGGGGACACTTACGTCGGCGACGGCTGAGTGGTTCATTCAGTCGCGCAGCGCAGGCTTAATAGCCGCAAAAAGCGCGAGTCGAGTTTTGCTTGACAATTGAACGAGTTATTGCATGTCCGACTGGCGCAGTGGTGCTAACATTCTGAACGAATTCCCAAGCCGCATGAAGAATGTGTCGGCCAACAACTTCGGCATCGCCATGGCCTACCTTGTGCCCGGCTTAATCGCACTCGGGGGTGTCAGTACCTATTCGGAAACGATCAGCGGCTGGTGACACGAAGTGCGTGTCAACGGACCCACCATCGGCGGATTCCTGTACTTGACATTGGCCGCACTGGCAGCTGGTATGGTTGCGAGCACGGTACGCTGGATGTTGATCGACACGATCCATCACGCTACCGGCATTCGTCGCCCAAACTGGAACAACATCGACCTGCTGATCGCCCTCGGCTGGGACTTCCTCCCGGCCGTCAATCTGTTCGAGCAATCACTCCGGCAGCACCAGCAACATCGCGGCACTTCAACATCTTAACCCAGTCGATCGGATTCTGATCCAAACAAACAATTCCTGATTCTAATTTCTTTGTGCGATACTTCGACAACAGCGATCGCCACTTTCGTGACCTTACCGCGACTACGTACGTCCCGTCAGACCGGCACTGCCGATCGCACCTTCTCCAAAAATTCTCAACTCCCGGCGCGCCGGGACGGCAAAACCACCTTCAGAAGCCCAAAATCTCTACAGCCAAAATTTGAGAAAAAATGCGACCGCAATTCGGTCGGTAACAGTCGGATGTGATCACCAAAGAATTACTCCGCGCGAGCCGCAACGACTTGCCGATGAAGCTGACGATCGTTCGGCTCGGCTGTCACGCTC
>JBGTDM010000212.1:0-29024 GCA_041748315.1 Pirellulaceae bacterium | reverse complement strand
CAGCGCGGATTGCTGTTCATTCATATGGGAACCATCTTTGCCATACTTCTTGATCAGCACCGCCACTTTTGACGTCGGTTGTGCACCGACGCTTAACCAGTAACCGATTCGTTCGCCATTAAGTATTGCGCGCGCATCCGTTTCTGGAACCATCGGATCGTAGGTACCTAGCTCTTCAATGACTCTTCCATCCCGTGGCGTACGAACATCCATTGCGCAAACGCGAAAGAATGGGCGGTGCCGACGTCCTAACTTTTTCAAACGAATTTTTACTGCCACAAATTACTCCTTGGACGATGTTTAGTTTTTGCTGATTGAGTTGGGGTTTATCAATTGTTCTTGTCTCGTTTTTTCTGGCGCATCAATTTGTCACGCTGTTTCTTGAGCTTGGCTCGCTCCTTGGCCGTCAACCGCTTGCCGGTACTCAGCTTGGTTTTTGGCATTCTCGATGCGGGGTCGAGCATGCTTTGTTGCATTTCCTGCATCATTTTCATGCTATCTTTGGGGTTTTTGCCAGCAACCCCCATGAGCATCGGCTTCATCATATCGAATTGTTTGATCAATTCGTTGACCTGTTTGGGTTGAACACCAGCGCCTGAAGCGATTCGTTGTCGGCGACTCACTTCAATGACTTTGGGGTTTTTCCGTTCCTGTTCGGTCATCGAATCGATGATCGCCATCTGTCGGCGAATTTCCTGCCCGGCTTCGGCACTATTGAGCATTGCCTTGAATTCCTTGGGAACTCCAGGTAACATTCCGACCATCCGAGTCATCAATCCGGGTTGGGCGATTTTCTGCATCTGGTTTCGAAAATCGGTCAGTGAGAAATCACCTTTGGTCAGGGCCTCCTGCAGTCGTTCTTGTTCCTTTTCGCTGACGAGGCGATGGGCTTCATGAAACATGCCGACCATGTCCCCCAACCCAAGAATTCGTCCCGCCATCCCTTCAGGACGAAACGGCTCCAACGCATCAAAATGTTCACCGGTACCAATGAACTTCACCGGAACACCCGTGACATGTTTGACCGACAACAACGCTCCGCCACGAGCATCCCCGTCCAGTTTGGTCATAATGACGCCGTTAAGTTCCAGCGACGTATGAAATGCCGAAGCGCTATTCACCGCATCTTGACCGGTCATCCCGTCAACCACCAGGAATACTTGGTCAGGATTCAGATTGCGGTCGATATCTCGCAGTTGTTGCATCAGTTCTTCGTCGATTGCCAGGCGCCCCGCCGTATCCAGGATGACCACCTTGATCGCTTCGGCGCGCGCCTTGGCCACTGCATTCTTACAAACCTGAATTGGATCCGTTGCCCCAGGCTCGGAGTAGACCGGAACGTTCAATGTACGTCCGATCACATGCAATTGCTCGATGGCCGCAGGTCGTTGCAAGTCAGCGGCAACTAGCAGTGGTGTGACTTTCTCTCGTTGAAGAAGCACCGCCAGCTTACCGCAGGTCGTCGTTTTACCGGACCCTTGCAAACCGCACATCATCAGGATGTTGACATCTTTTCCGAGCGGCAAGCTATTGTCGACCGGACCAAGCAACCCGATTAGCGCCTGATGAACGATCCCCACAAATTGCTGTTGCGGATCGAGCGATCCAAGGACCTTCTCGCCGAGTGCCTCCTCCGAGATTTGTTCGATAAAATCCTTCACCACGCTGTAGCTGACGTCAGCTTCGAGCAAGGACTGCTCAACCAATTTGAGCCCATCGCGCATATTGGACTCGGTCAACTTCGCGCGACCACGAAGCGACTTGAATGCAACATTTAGACTATCTTGAAGTCGTTCAAACATATCCAATCAGCGCGCTGATTCACGCAGTTGATAAAATCGGAAAGAAAGTGAACTCGGAAAGCAGTTAACTCAAGTCACCGAGCCAAACAGGATGCTGGAGACGCGACCGTTCAATCAAGCTAGCCGAACCCCGTGATTGAAGAGAAATTCACTTCCAAGAATCAAGGCATTGTAACGCAAACGATGTTTTGTTGTAAATGCCTTGCGCCCCTGAGAATTGGAAATAATCGTTGAAAAAATCGAGTAATTCTGGTTTTAGGCCCTGCCAAGAAGATGCGACGAAGTACGCTGACGCCTGCACCCGGTCCGCCGCGTGCCTGGGCACCTTCCTTCGAAAGCAATTCCGCTTCGCGACCCTTATTTGTAACGTGAAAATGGAGTCGCGACCGGTGAGCCAGCCTTTAGCGGACGAATTGCCTGATCGTTACAATAAAAAAAAGCCGCATTCGAAGGAATGCAGCCTGTTCGTATACCAAAAAATTTGTTCCGCAAATTAATCGAACGTCTCCGATCGATCAATCCTTTACAATCGAAACCGACGAGCCTCCCGACTCGAGACGTGGACCCGGTTTCGCCGCCTGGGCAATGTGCTCTTGTTCACCGCAAAGTGACCACATTTCGAGAAAACGAATCAAAAAACATCGATTACCATCCATTACCTTGGTGATACCGCCCGGCGGCGAGCAATCCAGCGTCGTGAGTTTCAAGATCAGGGAAACTCCGCAAAGCCGCAAAGCCAAACCTTAAACGACTTCCGTCAAACGATTCGGCTTTGTGAACTTTGCCCTTACCGTTCAAAACTTGAAATGTTGAACGGTGGGGACCAGACTGGCGTTATCCGGTGGGAGGACCGAGTTTACTTTTACTCGACCATGTCCTTAAGACCTTTTAGCGGACGAACCTTGACAACTTTGCGCGCGGGACGAGGGTCCGCCCATACCATTTGACCGGTACCTGGATTGCGCACTTCTCGACGAGGCAACGCTGGTTTGTTATCAACTTTGATTTTGCATAGTCCAGGGATCGTGAATTGCCCGGGGGAATCCTTCAATGCAATGCTATTTCTTATTTCATCCGTCAACGCCTTCATCACTGCTTCGATCTCTTTTTTCGACAGACCGGTTGCTTCGGCCAGATTGTTAGTAATCTGAGCTTTTGTTAGTGCCTTAGGCGGCGTTCCCGTTTTTGCCATGTTTTTTCTCCAAATGTTTAGTGAGTTGCAGTCGAACCGTTAAAAGCGTGTTTTTGTATCACTCTTGGTTGGAATTTGACTATTGAACGTAGGTTTTTGCAACCGGAGAACCACCGAAAAACAGCCAAAAATCACGATTTTTCCCCCGATTTCCGTTATTTCCTTGGCAAAAACGGCTCAAAACCCCCAAAAATCTGGGGTGGCTTGTCGAAGAACGGCTGTTTTTTTGCGCGTTTTGAACGAGATATCCTGCGATTCACCTGCCTACCCTAAGCGTTTAGAATGGACGGCGCTCGATCAAAGGGATTAAGCGTTCGCCATCAGCTAACGATTTAATATCGCAACCCGTGATTGCACATCGGGTTTAAATATCGCGGACCGATCACGATACTCATTCGGAAACGGATCAGGAGATTCCCGCAATCGATCAGTCAGTGACAACGGTTTGAAATTAGGCACGTTTCTTTGAAGATCAAATTTCCAAGATTCCGATTGCGAATGAACTTAAATTCGCACGATCCATGGGGCTCGAATTTTCGATTCGTATCCAATGAGTTGAAAAGTGCTCTTCGCTCGCTCGATGATCGAACATGTTCCGTAACGCGAGGTCGAAGTTCCTGCTGGCGACCGGAAGATGGTCTGGGCGGCGTTGCGGCTAAACTCGCCTTTCCTCAGTTCGTAATGGGTATGCTGTTCGTTGTTGGGATTGCGTTTCAAGGTCTGCTACCTGTTTCGCAAGGTGCGCCAATCGTTCAATCGATTCCAACTCTCCCTTCGCAAGACGACGAACTCGACTTGGCATTTATTAATGCCCAGTTGCAATACGATTCGAACATTCGGCCATTGCTGCAGAACGCCTGTTTCGACTGTCATGGCAATGCCACCGGCGAGGGGGAAATTGATCTTTCACAATTTAGTTCGGTTCAGCAAATAATTGACTCGCGGGGCCAATGGAAGGCAATTTTGCATGCGGTTCGGAGTCGGCAGATGCCGCCGCCTGATGCCGTCGATTTCAGCGCCATTGATCGCGAAATGTTGGAACGTTTTATCGAAACGTTGTTGTATGATCTTGACTGCCAAAATCAATCATCACCGGGGGTCGTCACAATTAGGCGGCTCAATCGAATTGAATACCAGAATACCGTTCGCGATTTTTTGGCTGTGCCCTTTAACGCGACCGAACATTTTCCGGCGGACGAGGTCGGGTATGGCTTTGACAATATCGGTGATGTTTTGTCGGTGTCACCGATCCATCTGGAAAAATATTTGGACGCCGCCGAACAGATTTCTCGTCGAGCGATTTTTGATCCCGACCAAGTCAAACGAAACGTACGTTGGCGCGGCGACGAACTGGAGGGGAGTCAACGTACCCACACGAACGGCGCGGACCAAGTCATCACCACCAACGATACGATCTCGATCCGGCATCATTTTCACCAGACCGGAACCTATGAATTTTCCATTTTGGCATCCGAGGATCCCGCCGGTGATGAACATGCGATGATGGGATTGATGGTCGATGGCGTCGAACTTGATGAGTTTACGGTTCGAGCTCAATTACGGAGACCTCGCCATCATCGAACAGAGTCCGAAATTACCGAAGGTGTTCATACGATTCAAATCACGTTCAAGAACGATTTTTACAATCCTGAACACCCGGAACCACAGCTACGAGATCGCAATTTGATTGTTCGCTCATTAGCAGTTGTCGGTCCGACCGATTTTGATTCGATCGGATTGCCCCGGTACACGACATCGCTTAAACAACTTCTTGAAACGCATGAGATTCCGCAAAACATCGAATCGGTAGGCCCAGAACTCACAGAGTATGTGCGTCGACTTGCGAGCTTCTCATTCCGACGCCCGGCAACGGACGTGGAAGTCGCACGACTCGTAGAATTATTTGCATTGAATCAAGTTGAGCAGCCAAATGTCTACGCGTCGATGCAAGTAGTCCTTCAAGCGTTATTGGTCTCGCCACATTTTCTGTATCGCATCGAACAACCAGTAGAACCAGGGTCCATTCGAGATCTCAATGCGTTTGAACTTGCCACCGCATTATCCTACTTCCTTTGGAGTTCGATGCCGGACGACGACCTGATAAATCTTGCAGCTCGCGACGAACTCGCTCAGCCTGAGGTCCTTGCCGATCAAGTTCGACGGATGTTGGCGGACCCCAAATCGACATCGTTGATTGATAATTTCGCAACGCAATGGCTCCAGTTACGCTTGCTGGAAGACTTTGATCCAGACCCGGAGTTGTTTGGCGAATTTGACGAGTTGCTCAAGCAGTCGATGATTCGAGAAACCAAACTCCTGTTCGAGGAGACCGTTAGGCAAGACTTGCCAGTGGCACACCTATTGAACTCGCCGACATCGTTCATTAATCGACGTCTGGCGATTCATTACGGCCTTGCGGAATCGGATATGGCCTCGCTTACGAATGAGGAGTTTGTCAGCCATGATTTAACCGCTTATGGTCGCCGCGGAATACTTGGTCAAGCCAGTTTTCTGACACTGACGTCCAATCCGACGCGAACGTCGCCAGTCAAGCGAGGCAAATGGGTGTTGGAAAATTTGCTCGCACAACCACCTCCTCCACCCATGCCGGATGTACCGGCGCTCGACAATCAAGCGGAACTGACCGGGACACTACGGCAGCGAATGGTACAACATTCGGCAGACCCGAGTTGCGCAATCTGCCATGATCAGCTTGATCCCATCGGTTTCTCGCTGGAAAAATTTGATGCCATTGGCCGATATCGGGAATTTGACGAAGGTCAGGCGATTGATGATGCGGGAGTGATGCCAGATGGCACGACGATTTCCGGTCCGTTGGAGCTGCAACGAATCCTGAGCAGCGAAAAACGGGGGGATTTTCTTCGTTGTTTAACGGAAAAGTTGGCAATCTACGCTCTCGGACGAGGGCTGGAAGACTATGATGACTGTATGGTCAAGCAAATTGCCGATACTGCGCTCGATGGCAAAGATCGCTTTTCTGACATCGTTCTGGCGATCGTCATGAGCAACGCCTTCCAAAAACGCGGATACAACAAAAACTTAAAGATAAAGGAGTAGCGTTGAGTAACTTTATCCAACAACAACGTTTGACGAGAAGGACCGTTTTACGAGGTGTAGGAGCCTGTGTTGCCTTGCCTTGGCTGGAAGTGATGAGTCCGCAACGGCTAACCGCCAGTTCGAACGTTCTCCTCAATAATTCAACGGTTTCCTCTGGCCAAAAGCCGTTGCGAATGGCGTTCTTCTATGTTCCAAACGGAATGCACATGCCTGACTGGAAACAAACTGGAGAGCGGTTGAAGTCCACGCCAATCCTCAAACCACTGGAAAAATATCTGGACCGTATCAATGTTTTCAGCGGACTAAGCCTTCGGGGAGCGGAAGCGTTGGGTGATGGGCCAGGTGATCACGCGCGGAGTGTCGCGGCGTTCTTAACCGGTGCCCACCCAAAGAAAACTGACGGCAAAGCCATTCGAAACGGCGTTTCGATTGATCAGGTGCTCGCTCAAAAGTTGGGGGACCGATCCAAACTACCCTCCCTCGAGCTAGGTACAGAACCGAGTGCTCCTGCCGGTCGTTGTGATTCTGGGTACAGTTGCGTCTATACGTCCAACGTCTCATGGCGGACCGAAACATCGCCGGTGGCCAAAGAGATCAATCCTCAGGCGGTATTTGATCGGCTGTTTGGCACGTCCGATGCCTCGACGAGTCGGGATGCGGAAATCAGAAATGCCCAGCGACGGCGCAGTATCCTTGATCTTGTCGCTGACGATACCCGCCGCCTTCAGCGTCAACTTGGGAGCGTCGATCAACAAAAATTGGATGAGTATCTTTACTCGTTACATGAAATCGAAAAGCGAGTTAAAAATTCCGAAACTCTAGTGCAAATCGAAATTGACGTGCCCGATTACCCGCGCCCCGATGGGGTCCCCCGTCAGTATGAAGATCATGTGACACTTCTGCTGGATATGATGGCGCTGGCCTTTCAGGCCGATGTTACTCGAATCAGCACGTTCATGTTTGCCAATGCAGGAAGCAATCGCAGTTATCGTAATATCGATGTCGCTGATGGACATCACGACTTATCGCATCATGGAAACAACGAAGATAAGCAGGGTCAGATCAGTAAAATCAATCAATTTCACATGAGTTTGTTCAGTCGATTTATTGAAAGATTGGCGACCACCCAGGAACTCGATGGCTCAGTTCTGGATCATTCGCTTATCCTGTATGGTAGTGGGATCGCCGATGGCAATCGACATAACCATAATGATTTGCCAATCATGACGATCGGTTCTGGCGATGGGCGTTTTGAAACTGGGAAACATTTTGATTTGCCGAATCATACGCCGTTAACGAACCTGTATCTCACCATGATGCAGGCGAGTGGACTTGCCGAGCCATCGTTTTCGGACAGTAATGGAATCATTCAAGGGCTCACCATCGAGCAGTAACAACTAGCGTATAGGCCAAAATTGAAGTCAGTAGCGCAACAACGGCAGGATCGTATTTGGATGCAACGCACGATCGACCTGGCGCGTCAGGCTCAAGGATGGGTGGAACCGAACCCGATGGTTGGCTGCATCCTGGTCAAAGATTCACAAATCATCGGGCAGGGGTGGCACCAACAGTTTGGCGGACCTCATGCTGAAGTTAATGCGATCTTGAGCGCCGACGGAAACCTTGACGATGCCACGATGTACGTCAACCTTGAGCCATGTTGCCATGATGGGAAAACGCCACCTTGTACCGAGTTGATTCTCGGCACTGGCATTCGCCGAGTTGTTGTCGGAACTGCCGATCCATTTCCGAAGGTCGCTGGACGGGGACTCCAGCGATTGCGGGAAAATGGTATCGAGGTCGATTGCGGTGTCCTGGAACAGCAATGTCGCGAGCTCAACGCACCTTTCTTCACTCTGCTCCAGGGAAGGGCTTGGGTCATTGCCAAGTGGGCGATGACACTCGACGGAAAAATCGCCACGCATACCGGCAATAGCCAATGGATTTCCAACGACCGCTCGCGACAGCGGGTGTATCAGCTTCGGGGACGAGTTGATGCGATCATGGTTGGCTCCTCGACCGTGCTGGCGGATAATCCCCAATTGACGGCTCGAGTGGAACCGCCGGACAGGATTGCTCGAGTGGCCACCCGAATTGTCGTCGATTCGACGTGTCGAATCCCGCTGGATTGTACATTGGTTCAAACGGCTCACAACATTCCCACTCTAATTGCAACCACTAACCGCGCAGATTCCGCAAAAATCGAACAGTTACAGGCCGCCGGCTGCGATGTGTGGTTGGGTCCAAGTGAGGGAGGGCGAGTTGACCTCAACAGTCTATTCCTGGAATTGGCACGCCGAAGTTTCTCCAATGTGCTTGTAGAAGGGGGAGGCAAACTACTGGGTTCGCTCGTCGATGCTCATCTGATCGACGAAGTCCATGTGTTCGTCGCGCCTATCATCACGGGTGGGGCAAAGGCGCATTCAGCGATCGCTGGTGCCGGCGTTGAGTTCATTGAGCTGGCCCATCGGCTCAACCACGTGCGAATTCAACAACTTGGAACCGACGTCTACATCACCGGGACGATTCGTCGATGATTTCTTAAGCGGCTCTTTCAACGCTGGCTGTCGCAGCTTCCTGCTCTAACGGCGTTCGCCTTACCTTGTTGCGAGCTGGCTTTTCCTTCCAGCGTTTGTGGAGCCACCAATATTGGCTTGGCATCGCTCGGACGATACCTTCAAGCTTGCGGTTGTACCATTGGGTCAATCCTTTGACGCTCATCTGCTCATCCGTTAATTCGTGCGGATCGGCAACACCAACACACCCGATTTCAAATGTCATCGGTCGACCGAGTCGAGCCGCATAATTGACGAGCATCGGTGCCTGCTGAGTTAACGTAAATAACGCCAGTGCTTTGTGGCAGGACGCCTGCTTTCCAAAGAAATCTACCCAACACCCTCGATTCCCGGCATGTTGGTCGCCCAACAATGTCAGTATCCCATTCCCGTTCAATACCTTTTCGATGATTGGCGTACTATTGTTAAAGGGGAGAAGGTATTGGCCGCGGAATTGTCGAAAATGACGGACAAACCGATCGATGTGCGGATTGCCAATCGGCTTTCCCATTGTAAACGTCGGTATCCCTAGCACTCCGGTGATGTACGATGCAATTTCAAAATTTCCAAAGTGACCGGAGACCATGACCAATGGTCGTCCATCCAGGAAATATTTCGTGAGCACACGTTTATCTCGGATCAACACATGTTTCCGCCATGTCCCCTCATGAATCATCCGAGGAGCATGAGCGATTTCGCAAATCATTAGAATCAAGTGTTCCCACATGCTTCGCCCGATTCGATCAAGTTGCTTTTGCGACGCGTTTGGAAAGACGATGCGCAGGTTCGATTCAACAATTTTGCGGCGGATTCGCAACCAATCGTGCGCAAACATTCCAAACCATTTCGCGAGCACGGCACAGTATTCGATTGGGAAAATCTGAATCAGACATATGATGACACGTACCACCATATACTCCAACCGATGTCTTATCCGGATGCCGAATGGCTTATCAACATTGGATTCCATTAGTTACAGTCCTTGCTGAAAAATGTGACACAGGGTGAATGATTCGCGTCTTCATGTGAGGCGCCATCAAGTTATTGACCAAATAGGCTCCGATGGCAAAACACGACCAAGACCGAGTGCCTCTGGTGTATTGGACTGGGAGCTCAATTAATCCTACAGCTCAAGGTATGTACGTCAGCCTTTCCAGGCTGACCCATTCCTCCCGGTAGGTAAACGGCGTGAGCCTGGAAAGGCTGGCCTACCGCTTTGCATCGAGCCGGCGCTGTAGGATTAAAATCGTTGTTACAACCGACGTCCTTGCTCCCGACCAAGATTGTGCCAGTTTTCCAAACAATGCGAAAGATCGATTTCTGTCGTCGATTATTGAATTATTGAGGGGGACGGCCTCGCACATTGCAGCGTCAACCGTGGATTGATCACGAATCAACTTTTTGTTAAAAGCTTACCCGCGAAAGCGGAATTTGGAAAAAGTGGTTCAAATGGCGGCCTGGATTCGCTCCGAACCCTTTGTCCAGCGTTGGTCGCTGACCCATGCGTCAAAATAACCATGGGTCCATGACTGGTTTTATCCAGTTCAGGCATGGGTCAGCTCAGCCATTGATTTTATTCAACGATCCAACCGCTGTAGTCATCGACCGCCGGAGGGATTTGCGGATCTAACGACTCCATTGTGCCGCGGAGTAGTTCACTGATCACCAGATTGCGATACCATTTGCGATCAGCCGGGACAATATGCCATGGGGCATGGTCGGTATTACATTGAGTAATGGCTTCATTGTAGGCGGCACGGTAATCGGTCCAGCGTTTGCGCTCTTGCAGGTCTTGCGGATTGAATTTCCAATGTGCTTCCGGATCATTCAAGCGAGCCTGTAGCCGCTTGCGCTGCTCCTCGAAACTGATATGCAAATAACACTTCAGGATTGTCGTTCCATTGTCCACCAACATTTTTTCAAAATTGTTGATTTGTTCGTAGCGCATTCGCCACTCTTTTTCAGGAACCAACTGATGAACTCGCACCACCAGCACGTCTTCGTAATGTGAGCGGTTAAAGATGCCGATATTGCCTTTGCGAGGCATTACATGATGGACTCTCCACAAATAATCGTGATCCAATTCGATCTCACTTGGCTTTTTAAACGAGTAAACCTGGCAACTTCTCGGATTCACACCTCGCATCACAGCGCGAATCGAACCGTCTTTGCCTGCCGCATCCATCCCCTGCAACACCAACAGGATCGCTCGTGAATTTTCGGCATACAATCGTCGGGCAAGTTTCGCCATCGTCGCGGCGTTTTCACTTATTCGCACAAGGGCATCAGCTTTCTCAATTCCCGGGCTGTTGATCAAGCAGTCGAATTTTTCCAGATTGCATTTCTGACCAGGATTTATATTGTACGGTTTAAACATGCGGTGCCATTTTCCAAGTATCAAAATTGATCGCGTGAATTATTAACTCGATCTCACACGAGAACGTTCGGTAAATTGAATTGTCAATGGGGATGCCCGAAGCGACCGACTGCCGGGACCCTCGCCGTCGGCTACGCCTTGCCGTCCAATAAGAGAATTCCGACGTTGGCGGTCCTCGTGATTACTGTTGAACCGTTCACTCGGGTTTCTTCATGAACTGCGCGAGGTCGATCCCGCTGGCACGTTGTTCCTCTTCAAGCAGTTTGACGCGAATTTCCAACCGTTCAACAGCATTTAATAATTTTGGAAGAGGGTTTAGCGATTCGTCGCGGGGCTGAACTCGCGGTACACTCGGATAATCCAGATGACGCTGTAACGCGGAAAAAAAATAGATCGGCTCTTTGCGTCGATTCGCCAACGCAATGCGGCCAACTTTTTCATCAAACAAAAAAGGATGGTGAGGCGGCTCGGCCTCACCTTGTTGAATCAACTTCTGCCGATAAAAATCACTGTGGATATAAATCAAATCGCTCAAATCGACGATGCCAAGTTTTTGGCGAATACCCAACAACCATTGGCGCCATTGATTGTCGTAGAAGACATCCTCCGACATTGCTCGTAATCCCTCGTCGTAACTGAGGCGATTTCGACAAAGAATTTCAAACTGAAAAAAGAAGAGTCCTTCAGCAGGCGCATCTTCGGCCCGATAATTCGCCTCCGATTCGAGCAACTTCGTCGCCATATTCATATCCATACGTCCCCGTTCCGATTCACACTGGGCAATCAGGAATGTCTGAAACGGAGCAAAATAATGACTCATGCGGGTCATCGCCGTAGCCATCGAGCCACAATGATTCAATTCGGCCAGGAGAAAGCCGATGGCCATTGGCAGTTTAGTCGTTGCAAGGATCTCCTCCTTTGTATGAGCAAGCAACAACTGTACCGGATCGTTTGAATTCAGGCGATGTCCTAACGACCGAAACATGTAAGCCTGTTCGATATACTCCTCCCGAGGTAATTTCACTGATCGCCTGCCGGTTTAACCTTATTGCTTGACTTCAAATGTTCATCGAAAAACTTGATCGACTCTTTAAGCGCCTGCATATCATTGAACATATCGAAGTGGCCCGCTCCCTGGTACTCGACAAAAATCGATCGAACTCCCGCCAACTGAAGTTCATTGTGGAAATCCTTTGATCCGCGGACGGGAACCAATTTATCATTGGTACCGTGATAGAAATAGAAGGGGGGAGCGTCACGAGTCACGTAGTTCATTGGAGTTGCTCGCTGGTAAACTTCCGGGTCGTCATTGCGGCTACCTCCCAACCAGAATGCCAAGGTATATGAATCATCAGGAATCCAACCCAAGTCGCACGGGGCGCCAGCTGCGACGACTGCAGACACGCGGGTATCGAACTCGGACAGGTCATTCGGAAGCGCATGATCAAAGCAGTCATTATCATTAGTCACGCCCAGCATGGACACCAAATGTCCTCCCGCCGAATAGCCCCAGGCACCGATCCGATTCGGATCGATTTTGTAATCATCGGCGTGTTTACGCATCCAAGCAATCGCAGCCTTGCAATCTTCGATTTGCGCTGGAAATTTATGGGTTGGCGCATGCCGATAGTTGATGACGACGACCACATAACCAGCGTTTGCCAAATAACGGGCGTGGCGAAAAAGGTTTAATTTACTGCCACTTCTCCAAGCACCACCGTGCACGGCAAGAATCGCCGGAAATGTCTGATCACCATGAGGCACATACACATCACATTCAAGGGCGATCTCGTCAACCTGCAGATAGCGGATGCCACCATACTTATCAAACCGGTAGGTTCCGGCTAATACGCTTTCGTCACCATTTGAAGATAAAGCGGATTGCTGTGCTTGTGCGGTCGACAAGAAAATAATGGCGACGAATAGTGACAACGAAGTCAACCATGCTCGTCGAACGAATTTTACTCGTTGCAACCATGGATTGGGCTGAACTGGCGAACGGCAGTCAAATTCATGAATCATACAATTAAAGCTCTGTCAGCAATGCCAGATTGACTCTACAATATTAAGTGAAGCTGCGCGATCGAAGTTAATTCTCAAACCGTGGCTTCGGTTCAAAGATCACCGCGCAACTCACGGAAGAGATGATTGTCGCTTCAAATCGTCTCACCGTGTTTCCAACTTGAGTTGGGCGATTCAGGAACATACCATCGATCCAAGAGGCGTTTAGCACCATTTAGTGGGCAGTTTGTCGCGAGGCGGGACGAAGTTTCCGTCAGTCGATCACTGTGCATTATAGGCGAAACCTGTTTTTCAGGAAAACCGAATCCCCAGGTTTAGTACGAGAATTATTTAAGGCAAGATAAAATTATGGGAAAGACGTTTTCTTCGATTCCAGACGCAGTCGAGGCGATTCGGCAAGGCAATGTGGTGATCGTTTTAGATGACGAGCAACGCGAAAATGAAGGGGATTTTATCTGTGCAGCCGAATTGGCAACCGCTGAAACCATGAATCTGGTCATGAGCGGACGTGGCGATTTCTGTATGCCAGTCCTGCCTGAAACCGCCGAGCGGCTCAAGCTGACTCCGTTGGTCGAACGAAATACTGCTCCGCTTGCGACCGCTTTCCTGACGCCGATCGACCATCACACCGCTAAGACAGGAATCACTGCTGACGAACGGGCGACCTGCGTCAGGGCAGCCGCAAATCCACAGTCCCGCGCTGAGGAATTTGTTCGACCCGGACACGTCCATGTCCTGTTGGCAAAGGAAGGTGGTGTATTGCGTCGCGCGGGTCATACGGAGGCGGCTGTCGACTTAGCGAGAATGGCGGGTCTCGCTCCGCTCGGTGTACTTTGTGAAGTATTGGATGATCGCGGGGATCGGGCAACACGCGATCAGCTCCTGCAAGTCGCCGAGGATAGGGGTTTGGAAATCATCACGATCGAAGAACTGATACGCTATCGTCGAACCAGCGAAAAACTCGTTGAACGTCAAGCCATGGCAAAACTCCCGACACAATACGGTGAATTCAAAGTGATTGCTTATGACGTGAAATACGAGTCGCAACAGCCGATCGTGCTGGTCCTGGGGACGCCCTCGGAAGAAAAACAGGCGCCTTTGGTCCGGATGCACTCGAGCTGTTTGACCGGTGATTTGCTGCAATCGCTGCGGTGCGATTGCGGAGACCAGCTTCAACTCGCATTACAAATGATTGCTCGCGAGGGTTATGGCGTTCTTGTCTACCTCCCCCAAGAAGGACGGGGCATCGGACTCTCCCAGAAAATTAAGGCTTATGAATTACAGGATCAAGGTTTGGACACGGTTGAAGCCAATCATGCACTGGGATTCCAAGCTGACATGCGGGATTACGGCGTTGGTATTCAAATCCTAAAAGACCTGGGATTGACCAAAATCCGACTGTTGACGAACAATCCAAAAAAGACCGAGGCGTTCAATTTGCGAGGTTTCAATTTAGAGGTTGTCGATCAGGTGCCAATTCTTCCACCGATGAACGAGCACAATGTCAGTTATTTGGCCACGAAACGGGACAAACTTGGGCACAAGTTACCCAGGGACGCATAAAGTTCTATTAATATTCGGAGCGATCACCTTGTGAAATCGTTTTGAACCGAAGATTTAATGTCGCTGGCCGGCTGTCAAATGTTCTCGGCTGGATGCCTGTGAATTCTGGTTGATCCTGTAAGGTCCGCACCGCGCGGCGGCTCGTGATGTTCGGGATTACCGGTTTCCAGAGTTCTGGCGTAGGCGACGTCACCGAACACCTCTAATCGCTCATCGCTATTTAAGTGGTTGCGATTTTGAGGGGAGCTGTTGGCTGATCAAGAAGGCGATTTCCATCGCCTGATCATAATTGAGCCGAGGATCAACCGGGCTCTTGTAGGCCCGCGATAAATCGGCTTCGGACAACTTGCGTGCTCCACCCATACACTCTGTGACGTCGTCGCCGGTCAGCTCCAGATGGACCCCGCCCAAATGCGTTCCCATTTCTCGATGAATTTGAAATGCCTGGGTTAGTTCGCTGAGTACATGATCGAAGTGCCTCGTCTTGACACCATTGACCGTTGCCACCGTGTTTCCGTGCATCGGGTCTACGCACCATGTCACCAATCGTGATGAACCGGCAACGGCTTCCAGGAGTGCAGGCAACTGTGACGCAATTTTGTCGTGGCCGATGCGATGAATCAGCGAAATCCGCCCTGGCTCGTTTAATGGATTCAGGATTTGGATTAGCTCAAGCAACTCTTCAGCAGCAATTGCACCATCGATTTTGATTGCGATCGGATTGTTGATTCCCCGAAAGTACTCGACATGGGCACCCGACAAATTACGCGTCCGATTTCCGATCCAGGGAAAATGGGTACCCAAATTATACCAGGCTTGGCGATGCGCTAAATGACGTGTTTGAGCCTGCTCGTAGAACAAATGCAGGCCTTCGTGCGACGTGAAAAACTCGACCGATTTACTGTCTGCGATCGAACGGTCGAGCATGGTTTCCATGAATTTCAGGGAATTTGCGATGGAATGCACCATTTGGTGATATTCTCGAGAGCGAGGCGAATCATTGGCAAACTCCAAATCCCAGTTCTCCGGATTGTGCAGGTCCGCGAAACCACCGCTGCTCAGCGCACGGATAAAGTTCAATGTCAACGCTGCTCGCTCATACCCCTTCACCAGCAATTCAGGATCGGCCGTTCGATCCGCTGCACTGAACCCGCTACGATTCACAATGTCGCCACGGTAAACGGGAAGGGTGATTCCATTGCGAGTTTCGGATTCGGACGAGCGTGGTTTGGCGTACTGGCCAGCGATGCGTCCAACCCGAATGATGCGTTTCATACTGCCATAGGTCAACACAAAACTCATTTGCATGAGTATCTTAATTTTGCGGACGATCGACGGCGACTCGCAATCATCAATCTGTTCGCAACAATCTCCGCCCTGGAGTAGAAATGCGTCTCCTTGCGCTGCAAGTGCAAGTTGTGATTTGAGATTTTCGATCTCCCAGCTTGTAACGAGTGGAGGCAAGCGCTGCAGTCGTTCAATGACCTCTTCGAGGTGGGTTCGATCAGGATAGACTGGTTGCTGGCTAGTCGGTTTGGACTGCCAGGAATTCGGTACCCAAGTGGGTTGATTTTTCATGTTAATCGCTCGATATATGTCGTTCGTTGATGGTTGGCTTGTTGATGGCTGGCTTGTTGACCTCAAAAGACACGCATGAGTTTGAGCATCGCGATGATTCGTAAGTCGTTAAAGAGATCGGGAGAACAGAAGTATGTTTTTATTTTCTCCCCGTAAAAGTGATTTTTGAACTGAGCATGCCCTTGTAAATTATAGAAATAACGATTGAGCCATTTGGCGTTGAAACCATATCTCCAGGAGATTGAAAGCAATGGATTTGCCCGAAAACTCTGATTCGTCATTTCAGCCAATGGTGATAAACCCAACGTAATTAATTCATGCCCTTCGGTCTTAAACTGTTCGATTGCTAATTTGGTCAACCCAGTTTCTGCGTAAATTGGAGCATTGGGGACTCGGCGTTTGATGGCTGTGGTATATCCAAATATTTTTCCGTGCCGATAAAGTGGATCAAAAAACGCAAAGGCAACGAGATTCTGTTCAGAATCATACAGGAAAAACTTGCGGACATCTGGTTCATGTACTGAGACCAGCGGTCGATTCATAAAAACGACTTCGCGCCTTTTGATGGCTCGTGTACGATGCCAGGCAGCCGAGACTTGCTGGATGTCGACCGTCGGAATTTGATCTGCTGTTTTCTCCTCAATTTGGTATTGCCGCCTCTGGAGCCAATTCGCAGCATAGCGAAGTCGTTCTTTCGACTTTCCTGAAAAGTCGTACTGTTCTAGCCGTAAATGGGTATCATGTCCCAACTCGTTGATATAATACTTTCGGTGGTCGGATACGACTTCGGCAACGGCTCTTGACACCTGGACAAACGTTGGACGTTTGAACTTCTTGATGAATGATTGAATCAATGATCGCCATTTGTCCTTCGGTGCAACTGGGTCACCCAACGCAAAAACATACCCCCATTTCCGAGCAAACGGTAGGTACCCCGCCTCGGTCTCAAAATATTCGAGAATGTTTTGAACCAATCCACCGTACGCCAAGGTAAAGTCGCCGTATTCGCGCAATTTGGCGTAATGCCGATGTTGAGTTACATCGACGTTGATTGTTTCATGTTTTTGCACAATTGCTGCGATGGGTGTGATGTGAATGTCCATCCCATTTTTGGTTTTGTCCCTTGAAAGCGAGCTCAACTTTATTTCCCCTGGGGCTTTGTTGGAGATTGACATGGAACGACCTTCAGGCTTTGAAACAAAATCGGACCGACACGAAACAGCCTAAAATATTTGGTTTTAGAAACCTCCCATTTCTTCCGTTTGAAGATTTCGCCGTAGTCATGATTCCGATGCAACCGAACGATGCCAGCCATGGCTGCGGCAACTTGAGCCGCGTTAATGTAACACCAATTGAACATTCGGGCCGGCAGCCAACCGACGGGTAGTGCGACATCCGCTATGAGCAAACACCCCTCCGGCTTGATCATGGTCAGCGTGTGGTCGATGACACGATCCAGTTCATCGCCGTAAAAGATATTTAAAAAGAAGTTTGCTGCGACCGCGTCAAACTGGACTTTTGGTTGGAAGTCGAAAATACTCTGACAAACCAGTTCGGCCTTGAGATTGCGTCGATCGAGTCTTGATTGCAATCGCTGCAACATTTTCGGCGAAATATCGAGGGCTGTAACATCAAATTGTTGTTCAGCGGCCGCGATGACATCCTCACCGGACCCGCAGCCTAGAAAGAGGAGTTTGCTTCCGGAAGGGAGCCACCTCAATTGAGCAAGTTTCGCCGCCTTGATCTGCCCGGTTGAGTAAATCTGTCCCAACAATTCGTAGGTCTTAGCAACTGAGTCATAGTTGCGCGCAATATCGGACATAGCATTTAATCAACTGCTTGGTTCGTCGTTCCCAACAATCCGTTTTTTAACCAGAGGCGATTTGCGCAATGGACTCGGTACAGTCGAACTATGTTGTTTTAGATTTGAACCCGACGGATTTGCGTTCGAGGTTGTCTCTGAATGGCCGTTGGGACCATTAGTCGCCTGCGCATGGATTTGATCGTCAAGCAATTCGATCGGTTCACCGTCCAAATCAAACCGTTGTGTTGAATCTTCGTCACGATTCTTCTCTTTACCAAAAAATTTACCCAGCGGGCTGGCGAGCAAAGCTGGCAGGAAAATGAGATCGCCAATCAGGGCAACAACCAGAAGCACCAACATCAGCACACCAAATCTCTGGGTGGGCATGAAGGTGCTGAATGCAAATGCTGACAACCCAAATCCTGCAATTAATGTCGTTTGAGACATTGCTGTCGCCACTCGATCGAAGGCCATTCGTATGGCATCGAGTCGAGACTTTCCTTGATCAAGGCCTTGCCGGAACCAGTTCAAAAAGTGAATTGTATCATCGACGGCAACACCCATCGCGACACTGGCCGTCATCATCGAGCCAATATCAACTTTGACTCCCCAATGCCTTAAATGCCCCATCGCTCCAAAGACGATCACTACCGGAAACACATTTGGCAGCATTGCCAGGGCCCCGCCCCGGACATTCAGCAAGTTTCCGAATCGAACACGCTCTCTCCAGTTTCTCAATAAGATCATCATGACAATTGCAATCATCACGAAAGCTAGTCCTATACTCTCAATCAGACTGGTCAGGAGCGTCCGTTGCGCTTTATAAACGATCGGAACAATCCCGGTATAGGCGGTAAACACCTGCGTATCTGGATCGCCCGCATCAGCAAGTTCCCGGGCGGTTTTAGCATCTGCCAATGGCCTGCCTGTTCGTTGATCCAACAAAAAGTGATGATCGCGACAGTCAATTAGAATCTTGGCGGTCTCACGGATGAGTTCGACGTCAAAATTCTCGTCGTCCTGCATCAACACGACGCAGTCAAATTGGGCAATTCTCGATGCAAAATCCTCGGCTTTCGGAAAGGGTTCACCCCGCTTTTCGTAGGTGTCCGGCGCAAGCCAAACCATTAGTTTCTGTTCACGATTATTGGCGATATAGCCGGAGTTTAACAGTAGATCATACAGCGTGTCACCGAACAGATAGGTCGGATCGACGAGATCGGTTACGTGTTGTGCCGCGTCAGAATTTTGATCTGTAATGATTGGGATCGAGCCATTGATTTTCGGATTGCGCCCTAGCACCAGAACTCGACCCTTAATCAGGCTTTCACTTCCGAGGGATTGTTGCATTTCGCGAATAATTCGGTTTCGAACCCGATAGGCCGACATGATCGGCTCAACCACGGTCTTGAGTTCGTTGACGAATTCACCATAGTCAACGTTGTTTAATGCCGCGAGTCGCAAGCTGATACGCCACAGCTCATTTTTGGGGACGGCGGGTGGTAATGAGTTTCCGTCTAGGTCAACCTGTTCCTCGCGCAGGTAATCCTGCTCAATAAGTTTGTCTCGATTTTCTACAAACTCGCTATCCGTAACGCTACGAGTGATGGAACCCATCTCCTGAGATGAAACGATCTTGTCCAAGTTCACCGCGACATCGGTCGACATCACAGAGCCGACAATGTCAAGGCCTTCGCTGCCGAATACACGCAATAACTGCTTTCGTACTCGATTGGACAATTCCATACGTTGTAACATCGACAGCTGCGACTGGTATAGCAACATTTGCTCATCACTGAGCTGCGTCGCTTGACCACGTTCCTCGTCATTGACGACGTAGCGACGTTGAGCGCTATCATCGACATTGATGATTAGCTCCATGGGGACCAGTTTTCCCATATTTTCTTCCATCCAGCGGTAGTCATCCAGAATCTTCGAGTCCGACCGGAATAACTTGAGTAGCTGGATGCTCGTTTCGATCTTCGTCACACCAATTGCAAAAAAGATCAACAACCCCACGGAAGCGACCACCACGAGCTTATAGCGGCGAATGACAATTTCGCAGACGCCGCGCCAAAATCTGCTGACTATGTCCGCCAGATGAAACCCCTTCCTCAATTCGTTGGGATCTCGCTTCTTGTAACCGCTTGGCCAGATCGTCAATGCGGCAGGAATATATGAGAACAAGAGCAGGACCGTCGCCAACGTGGCCACTGCCGAGAACAATCCAAACTTTTTAATTGGCGTCAGGTTACTTGTGTAAAGCGATATCAATCCCAGTGACGTGGTGAATGCCGCCAGGGTGCAGGGGAACCAACCGTGGGAGACCGCCGTTTCTGGAGCACCCTCTGGACCATCCTCTTCGCAAGCATCGCGATAATAATTGACGACGTGAACCGCACCCGACAATGCCAGCACGTATACCAGCGATGGCATCGTCATTAAAATGGCATCCATCGTTCCGCCGGAAAAATAGACGATCGCCAAGCTCGCCATCGCTGCAGTTCCACCGGTAAAAAACAACATCATCGTGATTCGGAAACTGCGGAAACTGATCCAGGCAAGCGTGATACCGATCAACGCCGATAAACCGACAAGCCGAAATAAAGTGATTGCTCCCTCTTCGTCGATCGCCACATTATCGACTGGTGGTCCGCCAATATGCAAATTTTCAGGGGCGATCCCCCCTTCGCCACTGGCCAATTCCAATATTCGGCCACGAGGTTTACCAAGCACGGGGCGCCCGACGGCTCGAAACAGTTCGGTCAGCACCGGATCGTTTAAGGAAACGACAATGCATGTCTGCCGCGGCGGGGCATCCTTTTTAAACCGGTTCCACAACCGATACCAATGTTCCAGCTTTCGATCCTGTCGTGCTGTAAGGAGTTTGCCAAAATCACCACCGTATTCCTCGGCAACCAGTTCCTCGACAAATGCAACAAAAATTTCCTCATCTGCATCAGTAAGTTTTTGGCGATGGCTCTCCGGAACGACATGTAACAACGATCTCCATGTCCAATCAAAATCAGGTTTCGGTGTCGGACCAAACAGTAGACCGGTCAGCCGTTTATGCGCTTCAATCTCAACATTGAGGGTGGCGATGTCTTCTTCCGAATACTTGCCCAACCGCATCGTTCCCTCTGGACCGGCTATCTGAGCAAAAATCTCCGGTCCCGTCGTCACCTTTTTAAAGAACCGAGCATGCAATTTGCTCGGATCATTGTAGTATTCGTTGTTATGAGATGAGCCAAATTGCTTTACGAAAATGCCTTGCGGTATCGTCGGTTCAAAGATCCGCTGAATCGCTTGATTGGCCATGAACAATAGATTGTTTTGACTCTTCCATCGGAACAACTCTCCCTTGTGGTTGATGAAGTACCATTGATTGTCTCGCCCCATCAGCCACTTCACATTGTTGGCACTCCAGGTCTGATGATAATTCCCTGTCGTATGCAAGCCAAGTTCATCGGCCAACAGCTTGGCCTCAATCTGTTCTCGAAGCTTGTTCCGCTCCCTAGGTGGCAGGTCATCAAGCGTCGCCCATAACTGATCCTGCTCGTCGACCGATTCGGATTTCAACCTGCGGACCAAATCAATAAACGTCTGATCGTTCTCATAGCAGCCATCCCAGCTGACAACCACAAACTGATCACCCACAAAATGCTGGCGAAACCAACGAAGTTCGGTCGTTTCAGGAAAGTCGGCAGGAAGCCAATCTGCGACCTTGTTCTCCATGGTGTCCACCCCTTGCCGAGCACCACGAATGACAAAGGGCAAAATAAAGAACACGATGCACAAGACAACCATTGCATAGTTGCCGAAAAACGGAATGCGCTTTGAAAAGAAAGGGCGTGATGTCATATCAAATAAAACCGATCCGTCAAGTTTTCTCGGACAGCCCGTCAAGCATTCACGCCCGACTCAAGGCCGTTTCACCAGGACAATCAATTGACGAGGAGTTCAAGTTCAAATTTTAGACACAAAGTCAGAGAACTATTCCCTTAATTTACCGATCTTGCCAGCATTAGTCGATGGCAATCTCTCTCCCCAAAATCGAAGTCTGAAATTCTTGGCTTCGCATCAGCATTCTTGTTTACCCAACTCATCGAACCGAAATAATCGGAAATGACAATTCAAACCGAATAACGTCGGATTCAAACGGACTCGCCAATCCTTTTGAACCAGCGTCCGTTAAACGTCTCCGAGTGACGCGGACATGTTTTCATCAGACTTGTGTTCAACTTCATTGGCACGGTCGCATAAGTTGACAAAACGCAACAAAGGCTAAAATGCCTCAAAAATAACTTATCGTTTAACTGATTCGTACACTGTCCAACCCAAAACCTAACTGTCGCCGTTCGCCGATATACGGGTTTTTTGAATAATCCATCAACGACTCCAAATATCGCTTTACTGCCTGTTACAGCTCCAGAGCCGGGCTGCTTGCACGAGCGCTGACACAAGAATGACTACGCTCACACAATTTTGGAAGCAGAAAATGTCTACCGCCCAAACTTCGCATGACGAGCTTTCCATTTCCAGCCACGCCGGAGCGGAATTTTTTTGTCAAACCCTAATAACGCTTAATCCGCAATGGGAACACGCTGAAAGGCGAATCCTGATTGCCGGGTGCGGTGCCGGTCACGAAGCAGCTCTAATCCAACGGCAACTTGATGCATCCGTCGATGCCGTTGACGTCGAAGATGAATTTGACAATCAATTTCGCGCGTGGCCAAACATCAACTATCAATTGGCCAGCGTCTGTGACTTGCCATTTGCCAACGACCACTTTGACGCCATCTTTTATCACCATGTCATTGAGCACGTCGACCAACCGCAACAAAGCCTGACGGAATTAGCGCGTGTACTGAAACCCAAAGGATGGATTTTTGTTGGTACCCCAAATCGACATCGATTGCTAAGCAGCGTGGGAGCCCATCAGCAAACGCAATGGGATCCGACCTGGAAAAACAAATTTAATGACAATGTCCGTGATTGGAAGGCGAGACTAACAGGTCGCTTTCGCAATGAATGTGGAGCCCATGCAGGTTTTTCGCAGTTCGAACTCGCCAAAATGCTGAGTGCGAATTTCGAAAATCAACATTGGGTGACCCAGGATTACTTGCAACACAAGTACCAACAGCATCGTCTCGCTCCGATTCTCGCCGTTGCAGCGCAACCGATTTTGCGTGCAATTGTGCCGCCATCGATTTACGTGTTTGCTCAACATCCTTGAGCTAACTCCCTCCTTGATCGATAATACGAACGGGCATGATTCATCTCTGGCTGTTCAATTCTAACCACTCTGGCACGAATCGACATGGGATTTAAACACCACGTTCGTTGCGCTATGCTAGCAACGTCGTCGTCGGTATTTTGAGGGGCCTCCTTGCTGACCGGCGACGGACCAGGCATGTTTTGCCTGAAAAGTGTGAAATCGATGTTCGTCGAAAAAACTGATTTGCGTATAACATAAAACCAAGATTTGATTTCTTGGACCAAGCCGTGGTTTGTGGTTTGTTCTCCCTATCTGTTTACTCGATTTAATCCTACAGCGCCGGCTCGATGCAAAGCTGTAGGATTAATGCGCCTGTTTTTAGTTCAATCAACCTTCTTATTTGAGACAATTATGCGTGTGACGTTTGTATTCTTAGCTGCTTGTTTATTGCCGATCGCGAGTGCGAACTGCCAGGAAAATTCCGAGCAATTTGCGACTCTACCCCAGGAACAAAACGTTTCCGGTAAGTCACTTACTGAGAAAGCGAGTTATTTGCTTGGCTATAACTTTTTCATGGAGTTCAAACTCCAAAAGATTGAGATTGATGTTGAGCGAATGATTGCAGGGATGAAGGATGCCGCAGCCGGTCGCGAACCGGAAATGAGTGAAGAACTGATTCGAGCCGTTGAAGATGCTTTCCAAAAAATGGTAATGGAAAAGCAGGAAGCGGCGTTTAAGGATGCCGCAGAAAAGAATTTGCGCGACGGCGAGGACTTCTTGAGTCAAAATGGTCGACTGGAGGGTGTCAAACAACTCGAGAGCGGATTGCAGTATAAGGTGATTCGTGATGGTACAGGACCTGCCCCGAAAACTGGAGAGATTATCAAGTTTCATTTCAAAGGAAAGTTTCCTGATGGAACCGAACTCGAATCGTCAGGTGACACACCAATGCAGTATCGGATCGGTACGAGTATTATGCCGGGCATGGCCGAAGCATTCTCGCGAATGAAAGTCGGCGACCTCTGGATCGTGTATATTCCGGGTAAATTGGCATTTGGAATTCAAGGGAGCCCACCCCGTATCGGCCCCAATCAAACTTTGATCTACGAATTGGAACTGATCGAGATCGCCAAATAGTTGGGGATCGGTATTTCGACTTGGCGTCCGTACCCGTTCCGCGCGTATCAATTCGCGTCGTTACTATAAACCGTCCTTTGACAGTAAACCAAATCCATCGATTGAAACATGAAGTTACATCCTCGGAAACTCTACGAGCAAGCGAAACGGAAATGGTATCGTGCAAAACTGAAACACCTCATTCGACAGTATGATTTCGGCGGATTCAAGCGAATCTACCACTACCATATTCGTAAAACCGGAGGAACTTCGGTGGCTCACATGTTTATGAGCCTGAATGGAAACAATTCACAGTCAATTTGGAACAAATTGACGGCAAACTCTGGAGAGCTGTGCATCAACAATGGACTGGTTTATGCAGGTTGGTTTCAGACATTGCTTGAGCAAGGGGACTACTTTTTCGGCTTTTCCCATTTGACGTTTGACGAAATCCAGTTGCCCGACAATACCTTTACGTTTACCTGCTTTCGAGATCCGGCTGAACGAGTAATTTCGCACTATCGCATGCTACAGGGCATGGTCGCGCGAAATAGCCAACACCCATGTATGGCCACCGAGGCAAACTGGTTAGGTAACTCGTTCGACGACTTCCTCGACCGGATTCCTCGGGATCATCTGTTGAATCAACTTTTCATGTTCAGTGAACAATTTTCAGTCGCGGAGGCGCTCAAGCGTGTCACAAGCTTAAACCGGTGGATGTTTACCGAAAGGTTTGACGATGGCGTTCAAAGTCTTAATCAGGCAACGGGCTTGAGACTTGCCAGCACGCATCGCCACCGCAGCGATCATCGTTTCGATATTTCGCATCAAGCCACCGAGCGGCTGTTCTCGATGTTGGAAGAGGAATACAATTTCTTTAACCAATTGCAACCTGGGATTTATCAATATGAGTTGCGGCGGCGATCGGCTTGATTAATCCAAATCAAATCGCCAATCGCGTTTGAACGAATCGATCTCGAGCTGACGTTGTTCGAAGGTGGCAACAAGCTGCCGCCCTATCGGAACCCGAACAACGACGCCCTCTCGACTTTAACGTGATGGCCCAAATTTGCCGCGTGGCAGGAGCTTGATTTGTTGACTCACGACTTTGCATCAATTCAGGCGCCGACGAATTCTGGGGCGACTCAGTGGTTGATGATTGCTTGGGAATCGTGATGTTGCTTGCGAGCAATGGCCGCAGCCCCGATCCAGCCGGCCGCTCCACCGAGACTGGCGAATTCGATCTGGATTTGTCGCCCGATGACATCAAACGTTTGTCCAGCGACGGCTTGGCGAACGCGTTGCAAAAACTCTTTTCCCAAAGATGAATTCGGCCCACCAAAATTCATCGCTCCGCCCAAGATAATCGCTTGAGGATCGACGACATGGGCGAGCATAGCGATGCCGCGCGAGAGAAAGTCTGCCGTTTCAAAAACAATTGCTTTTGCTAACGCATCATCGGCAGCCAGTTCAGCAATCTGTTTTGCGCTTGGGCGTTCTTCGACAGTTCGAATTCCAGCCCGCTCACAATAGCGATCGACAAGCGCAGTTGCGCTGGTGTATGCCTCCAAATGACCTGTTTGACCACAACCGCAGATTCTTGCCGAGGGGCTGAAGTCGATGGTTACATGTCCACATTCTCCTCCCAGGCTGTGGGCCCCTTCGATCAGAAAGTCATTAATTACGATTCCCCCGCCGACTCCAGTCCCCAGAGTCAACAAGACCAGACTATCAAACTGTTTTCCGCCACCAATCCAAAACTCCCCCATGGCGGCGGCATTGGCATCATTGCAAAAGCTGACGTGACGATGGACCAATTCTTGAAGGCACGAACGAATCGCAAAATTCGACCAAGCTGGCAAGTTGGAAGGATTGAGGATGTAGCCCGTGGAAACGTCCAAGGGACCTGGTGTCCCTAAGCCGATGGAAACGATGCGGTTTTGTTCCAATGCGCATTCTTTTGCCAAATTCCAGATTTCATTTCCGGCGCGCTTCATTGCGTCGGCCGGACCTCGCTGCTGCAAGGTTGTAAACTGGCTTTGCCGAAGAACTTCCCCCGAGTCGCTGATAAGTCCGACTTTAATATTCGTACCGCCGACATCGACACCAGCGAATATTGGCTCATGCTCTGCATCAACGTCGGAGGGATGAACGTCACAATTCATCGAAACGGTCCACGAAAAATTGGCTGTGACTATCTGATTCTCTGTTTAACATCTCGCTTCTGCTGTTCCAACCATTCGGCTTCAGTGGGAAATTTCCAGGTTTCACTATATTCAAACTCATCGTCCATGATTTGAATCATTTGCCGGGTAATATCAGGATTCTGTTGACTGACATCTCGAATCTCACCTAAATCACGTTCCAAGTTATACAACCGGGGAGGCGAATGGAATGGTTGTTGAACGATCTTCCAATCGTCCATGCGCAAGGCGCGCCCCCCGCCGTTCTCGAAAAATGCCCAGTATAAATGGGGATGTGATTGCTGCAGATGGGGTTGACCAACTAACTCATGATAAAACGAGATGCCATCGATTCCCGAAGGAACATCGGGTGATTCGCCCGTCAGTTCAGCAAGCGTCGGCATGATATCCCACATGGCGCAGACCAACTTTGAAGTCGATCCCGCCTGAATTCGTCGTGGCCAGTTGGCAATCATCGGCACTCGAATACCGCCGTCGTGTAACGAGCGTTTGAATCCACGGTGTGGCCCGCGGGAGTTATTCCATTCAGGGTGATATCCCCCTTCCTCATGGGGTCCGTTGTCCGACGTAAAAAACACAATCGTGTTCTCCCGAATACCGCGCTCTTCCAACAGATCCACGATTCGTCCGACATCTCGATCCATCAAGCTGATCATCGCGGCGTGCCCCTTTCTCGGGTCTGGCCAATCCAGCTCCGAATATTCTCCATAGTCGGGCACCTCCATTCCTGCTAGTTTCGCTTCGTTGTTGGCGTGCGGAATGGTCAGAGCCAAGTAGAGAAAAAACGGCTGGTCATGTTCGGTTCTGATGAACTGGAGAGCTTTGTCGATAATCAGGTCATGGCTGTACTCATTTTTCTCCGTTGCCACTCCCTGGCCATAAGCTCCTTCGTCGGGAACAATATTCTTCAGAGGAACACGAGTCTCGTTTTCATATAGAAATGTCGGATAGTAGTTGTGTGCGTGAGTTTGATCCAAATAGCCAAAGAAGTAATTGAATCCTTGCTCGGTTGGAATTCCGACCGTGTCCTCCTGTCCGAGTCCCCATTTGCCGCATATGCCATTAACGTATCCTGCTTGACGGAGGACTTCGGCAATCGTGATGTCCTCGTCCCGCAAGCCATCCTTGGAGTTTCCGCGAATCCAACAGTGGCCGGTATGTAATCCAGTCATCAAAGCGCATCTGGAAGGGGCGCAAACGGTTGCACCCGCATAAAAATCGGTAAACCGCATTCCGCCCGCTGCTAAATCATCAATTCTAGGAGTTGAAATATGCAGTTGCCCATAGCATCCCAGGTCGCCATAGCCCAGATCATCTGCCATGATGAAAATAATGTTTGGCGGAGAGTCGCCAGAATTTCCCAAGTCTGATTGTTCGTTACCGTCTGCAAGACTGTTGGTTGTATTGATCATCAACACTACAGCCAAGCATAAAAACCGATTACGAAACGATCGATCGAGCACCCTATTGACCGTTGACATCAAACGATTTTTCATGCTGATCACCTCTCCTTAAAATACAAAGTATTACATGTTCAATACGGTGCGTTCCATGTTAACCACAAACGAAAACCATCGTAATCGCCTCAACTTCGTGATAAAATTCGATGATAATCTGAACTTGTGGGGAATCGCGAATAAAGTAACTTGGCAATCGATGATTCGGCCAACCAAATCAGGTCACCCCCCGTTTCTTTGATTTCACAGCCGACACCAACACCAATCAAGAACGAATTTTGCTCAGAAACCCTTAGGATCCCGTAGGCCTTGATCGGATTGATACACTTCAGCAACAATGTATGATAGCAAACGATCATGGCGAGTGTTTACCGATGAAATCGCCACTCACAGAACACCAACAGTTTACTTGAATTCATACCGAAATACCATTTGAGATTTGCAAAAGCGGGTATTGGCCGTCACGTCATTGAATTTGCAAAGGACTGACTTGGCCAAACCAATTACAATTAATCATGGATTACAACTTGAATCGTGAGGAAGATCGCAAGCTCGTTGATTGCGAGGCACTTTTGGGTTACTCGTTTAATAACAATGCGCTATTGAGAGAAGCGCTAACGCATGCTTCCAAGGCAACTCATCGCCTGTCGTCTAATGAACGATTGGAGTTTCTGGGAGATTCGATCCTGGGGTTTCTGGTATGTGAACGACTTTTTCAGCGATTTCCCGACTGGGATGAAGGACAGTTGACTCGGATCAAGTCCGTAATCGTCAGCCGATCGACGTGTGCCAAGATCGGTGAACGAATGGGGATCGAAGCGGTATTGATTGTCGGTCGCGGAATTGACACGCGTGAAAGCGTTCCCAAGTCACTCTTGTCCAATGCCATCGAATCCTTGATTGCGGCGATTTATCTCGATAACGGAATCGAATCTGTTCGCGAAGTGTTTTTAAAGCAGATCGAACAGGAACTAGAGCATGTTTTGGCTGGCCAGATCGATGTCAATTACAAGAGCGAATTACAACATTTGACACAACGCTGTTTTGGGCAATCGCCA
>JBGTDM010000211.1:0-4223 GCA_041748315.1 Pirellulaceae bacterium | reverse complement strand
CCGAAAGCGAACGATAAAAATTCAACATGTGATTTTCGATTTTTTCCGAGTACGTTTGCATCTCAATCCTCCTGGACTGATACAATCATACCCAATTCAATTACTCTCAAATACCGAACTTGTTTTTCCCGTGCTCCTTAGGTTGTCGGATTGAGATAAAGCATAAAATGGCTTCTTTCGATGTACGCCTTATCAGCGCGCACTCCGTTCCCGTCGGTGACATTATCCATTGGAATTCAAAGCGAATCAAGTCAGCAATCCGATATATTTCCTCCGCGCAACATTCGTGTCAATTGGTGTTATTCGTGCTTGAAAATCGGCTGGGCCGCCACCACGTTCATGATGCAGACTTTCTTCGAGTACGCCGGACTATCGATTCCGTATTGTGCCTGGGCCAAAGCCTACTACCAATCGCAGTTAGCCAAAGGAAAGTCGTGCAGCATCGCCAAACGAGCGTTGGCCTTCAAATGGATTCGGATCATTTACCATTGTTGGAAAACCAGAACGCCCTACGACGAACGGGCTCATTTGAAAAAGCTGGCCGAACAAGGTTCTCCCTTGATTCACAAAATGTCGGCATAAGTGCGACGGACCAAGACGATCTTACCAACCCAATCCCAGACGAAATGCGCAGTGGAAAATGTGTTGGTAACTCGTTCCCATTTAGCCAATCAAAAAATCAAAAAACTAATCCAACCTATTGACCCGATGACTCAGATGTCTCGCGTTCATCGGATCGTTCGGCATTATGACGGCCTCGACCAACGACTTAAAGGCTGAAACTCCAAGACCAACTCCGTTTCGGGAAGTCCTCTTCGATTCGGGCTTCCCGCGAGCGCGCCTCAGCCCGCCGTTACGGCCGAAATTTCTCGAATGTCTTGCCGTTGAATTTGTAGGCTCCTGCGCTTTGTGTCCCGAGCCACATGACGCCGTGATTGTCTTTCTGAATGGTGAACAGAGTAATGGCTTTGTCAGCATCTTTGACAGGGTAATGGGTGACACTCTTCCCGTCATATCGCCAAACTCCTTCCCGTAAAGTCGCCATCCATAATGCACCGGTACTATCCACGGTGCTTGACATGATGCCGCCGATAGGTGCTCTGTTCGGATCATTGACGTCGTGGATTCCATCCAGTTTTCTGAACTTCGGCTCGGCAGAGTTGCTCAGATCGACCTCGTATCGATGCAATGTATTACAGAACCAGAACTTACCATCTTTGTCCTCGATAATCGAACGAGTACCAAAAGAACCGTTTCGCAACTCACTCTCAGGTATCCATGCAAAGGACTTCCCGTTATAGCGACAGACACCAAGGATTGCTGTGCCGAACCAAAGATTGCCCTTGCTGTCTTTGAAAATGCGGTAGACGTCGTAAGGACTGTATGTGGCGTTTGGGTATTTGGTGCGCGGATACGTTGCGATATGAGCTTCGCCGTCTTTGGTCTTGGGGAATTCTAAACGGTGCAGCGATTTCCCGTCGTAGCGGTAAACGAGGCCGGTATCATCAGGACCCGCGAACCACAGATCGTCCGGCTGCAATTTCCAATCTGTCGTAGCGGAGCTTGCCAAAACGCTTAACGTCGTGAAGGTTCGTCCGTCGAATCGGCTGATGCCTTCACTCGTTGCGATGTAGATGTTCCCCGCGTTGTCTTCCTGGAACCCCCCACTTTGATTGCTAACCAACCCGTCTTTCGTCGTGAAGTTGACAAGGGTTTTCCCGTTGTAGCGGTACACGCCTCGCTCTTTGCTTCCGAACCAGTAGTCATTATTCTTGGCTTGGAAGACATACCAAATTGCTTTGTCGAGTTCGGAAACGGTCTCGCCCCTAGCGGGCGATGCCTTCTGCTCGCTCAGTGCTTCGCTGGCCCTCGGGGCGGGCCTGGCGTCCTGGCCCGTGACCTCCCAACCGGTGGAGGCGGATAGCACGACGAGCAATGACAAGTTGATCAAGCAGCGTTGGTTGAACATGGTCCTATGCGACAGAAAAGATGACATGACCTGCCTCCTGATTTGGTGCTCGAAAGTCCGGGATCGGGGGGATCGCGTCGGCGGCGGCATACTCCTGAACCACAACGGTCGCGAACCACACGTCATTCGATCCGACGGCTCTCCACCATGTTACCGGGGGCAGTTCGCTCCTTGCGCAACACCTTCGTAACGCCTTCTTTAGCCGAACGGCGGACATCACGGGGCACGGAGAGTAGACATTCCATTGTAAAAAACCCCGCAAGCCGTGCTCCCGTGCATGTCATGGTTCGCTGTTTTCCATCGTGTGTCCGTTAATGAACCGTCAATCTTCATCCTCGATCCAAAACACGCCGACGCGATGGTCGTGCAGAACGAGTATTCCTGCATCAAAGGTTGACTCTGTTGCTGGTGTCCAAACACCGACTGGTCTCCCATTGGTCGGATTGTCTTCGTCCCACTCACCATTTGTAAAGAATCTTGCACCATCGGAAAACTCCTGCACGAATTGACGGGACAACTCTTCAGCAAATGGAGCGGAGTCAGCATCTGAATTATATGCAAGATCGCGTTCAAGCAGCGAGCGAAGAATTGTGGTCGCCCGTTCCCGGTCAATCTCGCGCCAAGCGTTCCCAATTGGTTGAAGGCCGAATTGAAGCGCGACCTCATCGGCGCTTTTGCAGCGACCGCAAGCGTAAATCGCCCCCAGTCGCACACCCGCCCTTGCCAGCAATTGTTGAAGTATTGCCATCGGTTTGTGAGCGCACTTCTGTCAGCGAACGGCACGGTTAACCGGGCCGCGGCCAACCAATGTTGATTTCAGAAACCGCGCGCCCCGCGGCTTATCGTAAACGCACACTTAAATTGGTTGGCCGGAGCGGGAGCCGGTACGGAGCTCGGAGCGACGGCCAACTGCCAGTTTTCGGTGCGGGCGAAAACGCTTCGCCAACTATCCTGGATTGTAGCTTGTCGACGCCGACAAGCAATGACTTCGAACCCATCGCTGACGAATTTCCGCGGCTGCCGCTTTGGCTTCGTTCGAATCTCGTAACGACGCTTAATGACGACTTACCGGAGACCTTCGCAGCGATGGGTTGGTCGGCTGTTTACGAATTCTCAGATGATGTCTCACTCTAAAAGACCATCGATAAGCACTTCGGTTCGGACGACCTTCGAAGCCATCGGATATCAACTCTTAGTCTAACTCAAAACGAGGTATCTACCATGAGTAATCTCGGTCCAAGTCTCGCCTTGGAAAAAAATCACGACGTTAATAACCGTAATTCACTTCCTGAAGTTCCCCAACCGGTGGTCATCACCATCAGAATCGATCAGACAAGACGCATGCTCGATTGATTGCGGCACTGGGCGATGACCGCAATCGATTCGATTCGGCGGAAGCTCTGCAATGTGCTGCTGGAATCGCGCCGCTGACCGAGCAGAGGGGCAAGAGGCGTCATGTGCAACGCCGCTTTTTCACTGACTTCCGGTGATCTTTTTTCGACTGTTCAGACATCAAAGTTCTCCAAACCCTCAAGCATAACAACAAACTTCAATGTTGTCTCACCTAGGTTGGCACAGAGGGGTTGACCGTGCAGACTTCCCTTTCGTACAATGGGGTGGCTTTCCGGTCCGTGACATCGCGCGGAGTCGTTT
Source organism: Pirellulaceae bacterium (assembly GCA_041748315.1). Classification (GTDB taxonomy): domain Bacteria; phylum Planctomycetota; class Planctomycetia; order Pirellulales; family Pirellulaceae; genus CALMEE01. The sequence goes on along the minus strand of JBGTDM010000211.1, from coordinate 601 downwards.
CGTCCCAACTCCATGATGCCGTAAGCCGGAAGGCCTTCCAAAAGCGAAACCAATTTTGGACAAGAATGACCATTATGACAAATAGATTTGTATTGTCCTGGATGCTAGCCAATGCAATCGGCATGTCTATTGGCTTTCTTGCATTTATCCAATTCCTTCAGTTTTATGGATTTGGTCTGAACTTTGAATTGCATTGGGATTTCGAAGCCTCACAAGATCTTGATCTAAGTACAGGTGTTGTAATCCTCGGCCTTTCGATGGGGCTGCCATTGTTCGGGACTATATTTAGTGCTGCCCAGGCCATTATTCTGAAACGATTTTTGCCTCAAATTTGGTACTGGGTTTTGAATGGCGCACTTGGTTTTCTGATGGTGGTTATTATCATCTGGCCATTCGCGAAGATTTGGGGACATATTGAAGGCCCTGTTGAACCTTTCACAATTGTTTTAGGTGGGACACTTTTCACATTAATATTGCAATGGAGGTATTTAACGAAGCGGGGCGTAAAACCCACGTTGTTTTTTGTAATGTTCTCTGCTGGTACTATTCTCGGTATAATCCTCCTTTTTCTATTATCACAGGTAATGGCGACCATTCCTTG
>JBGTDM010000210.1:0-2451 GCA_041748315.1 Pirellulaceae bacterium | reverse complement strand
AAAGCGGTCGTTGGCGACGCGACTGATGCCGAGACGTTGCGGCGACTCGGAGCGAGTTCGGCTGATGCCGCGGTAGTGTCAACCGGAGCCGACATTACAGCCAGTATTTTATCGACGTTGGCTTTGAATGACCTGGATGTGCGTGAGTTATTTGTCAAGGTCGTGTCGAGCGATCACGCGCGAGTCATGCACCGCATCGGGGTGACTGAGACCATCTTTCCCGAACGAGATTCAGCTGCTGCTTTAGCGAAGCGCATGGGAGGTAACGCTCTGCTAAAGTATGTAACCCTTGGGGCGGGCTTCAGCATACAAGAGATGGGAGTTCCCGACTCGTGGTGCGGAAAGACGATTCGCGAGCTCGCATTGCGGCAACAGCACGAAGTGACCATCGTCGCAGTCCACGACGTACTTCAAGACAAGATCGTGGCATCGCCGAATCCGGATTCGATTTTGCGCGACTCCGATACACTCCTGTTGGCTGGCACCGACGAATCGCTGGCACGAGTGGCAAGACTGAATTAACGCGCGTCCTAGCCGAAAATCGCTGGAGACCTTTCTCACTTTGCCACATTGAAAAACCGCTCCTCGGCCTTCGTGTCCCCGACTACAATCAGTTCCGCTTCCGCAGGCAAAGGCGTATTCGGGTTTGGGTTTACCTCCATCTTACCTTCGTGTTCCACTGCCACAACGTTGCAGCCAGTCATTTGGCGAAACTGGCTTTCGGCGAGAGAGCGGCCGACAAATGATTCGGGCACAGGCACGCGAAATACATCCAGCCCGTCGGCCAATAGAATGAACTCGACCTGCTTCAGTAGATTAAACAACAGATTGGCACCGGTTGCCGAATAGGACATTACGAAGTCGGCACCAGCCCGGTACAGTGTCGATACATTGCGATCCAGATTGGCTCGTGAAAGTATCTTTACGTCTGGACGCAAGCGTCGACAATAGATTGTCAGGTAGACATTCACGTCGTCATCATGCGTCGTAATAACGACTGAAGAACATTCCTTAATGCCGGCCCTCTCAAGCACTTCTAATTCAGCCGCGTCGCCATTGACATACCGCTGAGCATCTCGGATGCGTTCGGGATTTTTCTCGATCAACCGGTATTCGATACCCTGATCCAACAGCGCCTTGGCGGTGGCCCGACCAACACGACCTCCTCCAATGATGACTACTGGAGCGTCATCGGCACCGTAGACACAAAACAGCTCGTCATACTCCATCAGATCGTTCCTGTTCCCGGCCAAGAGCAGAACAGAGCTTTTTTCTAAGATCGTATCTGGACCTGCTAGATGAAAGGTTCCCCGATCCCAAACGCCGATGACATTCACGTTAGAGTGAGCGGCCAGCTTGATCTCCTTAAGAGAGCGGCCGACCAGTGGTGTCCCTGCGGCTGCCGCTTCGGCGATCAGCAATTCCCCGAATTCTCCGATAACATGGCACTTCGCATCCCGCCCCAAAACTCGCCGTGCCAGCGACTTGCCCAGCAACTCGCCCAGCTGTAGTACCTGATTGCATCCGGCCAGCTCTAAAATGTCAACCGAGGCGGGAACGGCAGCAGTCGCCACGATGGCGACCGACGGCGATATCTCGCGAACCGTAAAGGCAATGTTCGTATTGGTTGTGTCGCGCTGCGTCGCTAAGACTAGAGCCGCATTTTCCACGCGAGCGTTTTTGTACGCAGCAGGGTCGTCCGCTTCGCCTAGTATCACCGACACCCCCTCATCATGCAGTCGGAGGGCATCTTCCAGCCCAGCCACCATCACAACGTAGGGAATTCTCGATCGCTTCAACATCCGTATTAAAAATGTCTCGACAGCCCCAAGCCCGGTCAATATCACATGGCCGCGCATCTCATCCGGAAGTTCACGCGGTGCTCGGCTGGCCGAATGGGCGCTCATCCAGGGAACGTAAAAGAACTGAATGAACATAAACGGCAGCAGAACCAACATGAATGTGGTCCCGGTCAACAGCACCAGTAAGGAAAAGAAACGACCAACGTCGGTGGAAAACGTGATGTCGCCGTAACCCAGCGTGGACATGGTGACCAACACCCAATAGAAGCCAGTCAACCAACCGTATTGATGCCGGGACGGATCGGGCTCCCACTTCATCAAGACCTGAAAAATCGCGCTGTAAGTCAACGATATGAGGACAAATACTCCAAAGAACCTCAGAAGCGAAATTAAATTCCTGCGATTGCCTTTATCAGTAGTGAAGTGCAGAATCGTAGAAAACAGGTTCGTCATCTTTGCCCTGGCTTGATATCTTCCTACCTACGATCAGGTCTGCCGAAATCCCGTTTCGAACTTCCAAAATTCGAATAATCGATCATTGGAGCGAATTTCGAGCTTCCGTTTGTTACTCAATCGTCTGGTCGCAATTTGCCAACACACAGCGTTAGCCAGTGGTCGGACTAGATCCAACGCTTATTCTTCTGTCGTC
>JBGTDM010000209.1:0-20483 GCA_041748315.1 Pirellulaceae bacterium | reverse complement strand
GATCTTGCTCATCACGGCATCGCGAGTTCGTTGTGAAGTCGGAATATAGTCCGGGCGGTCGACCAAGCCCTTAACTTCCTGCGTCAAAGCGAGGAATTTTTGCTTTCCCTCAATCGTAACTTCAGCGAATCCCTTCCGCGTATAGCCTTCGGCGGTCCCCGGAAGAATCACGGCGAGGTCTTCGTGCAAGTCAGTAAAGGAATCCTCGTTAGCGACCGTCGGTAATCGAGTTTTAATTCGCTCTAGAACGGTGTCCCAGTCGTTGCCGTTATACGGCATGCGCAATTCGCAGTTGACGATTCGTACCCGTGCTAATGACGCGCGATCATCGCGAGGAAAATTGTCGACAAAGCGATTGTAATCTTTCAATGCTGAGGCATAGCTGGAATTACTGAAATGGCCATTCGCAATCAAAATTAACTGATCCGCAGAAACGCTGGACAAGTATCTCCAGATGATGAATGAAAATACGATTAAAGCGAGCAGAATGCCGGAGCCAATCAACGGCCACTTTGAAACCCACTGGTTGGCTCGCTTCTTGCGCCCAAATGAATACGAAGCCGACGCAGCCTTTTTCTTATCTTCTTCAACCTGCTTTTTTTCCAGGGCCGATTCGTTAAACGGATCATGGTGGTCGCCGCCGCCAAACAACGGATCATCACCGGCGTCGATCAGTTGATCTTCACCCAATTCCACGACCTCGTCGATATCATCGAGATCGGTCACCTCAACAGTCTTCGCCTTGCGTTTTGAAGCAACGGGTCCCTTCCCTTTTTGGCGGCTCTTACGCGAACTTCCGGAGACGGCAGGCGCATCAAAATCATCCTCCCCATCGCCATCATCATCCAGCAGATCGCGAGTCACCACTGGTTGATCGACCGGAGGTCCAGCCATTGAAGAAATCAAATCCATCGTGTCATGCGATTCACGCTGACTTGCTACATTGGTTACCAATTTACCTTCACGCTGGCAACGTTCCTCAAATTGATCGATCCACTTTGTCGCTTGGTCCTGATCAATAATCTCCTTCTTGATGAGATAGCTGGCAACCGAATGCGGACTTACAGTACGGCCCGCTGAAGTGACCTTGTCGTGCAATTTGCCTAACACCTGTTTCGAAACCAGTTTTTCAGATTCGAGAAATTTCAGGAAATCCTGGGCTGTCATACGCTCTACCTTATATTCACGCTTGCTCAATGTTCGTGCGATTTACTGCATTTTACCAAATCGCCTAAAAGTCGACCTCGGTAAGCTGAGTTACAATGTCCTCAATTCGATTAAAGTTTCCGGCATCCCAGGCCGTGACTACCTTTTCATGGGTTGCATCACCATGATGTAAAATAATGAGCTTTTTGGCTCGAGTTGATTCAACCATATCCTTGAGGCGTCGCCGCATTTCATTGTCGCTGGCTGCCTCGACCTCTTCCGAATGACGCGACGTCAACCGATAGGTATTGTACTGATCGATGATGATTTGAACAAATTCTTCATTATCTTCCACTTCAATGAAGGCGGTTGACGGATCTTCGGACTTGCTCGCAGGCTGCTCGATCGATTTTTGCAACGTAAAGCTGGCCGTCACCATGAAAAAAATCAATAACAAAAAGGTAACATCGACCATCGGGGTCATGTCCATATCCTCATTGCCCTTGTCCTTTTCGCGAGTGAAGGCAACTTCATGTTCGAAGTCCTCCTCAGTCTCAAAGCCCTTCCATGCCGTCGTCGAGGCACCGCTCTTTTCGATCGGCTCCGGGTTCAATGGGCTGGTTCGCGAACCATCGCGGCGTGATTTAGGAGTCGATTCGGAGGACGATTTGCGCGAGACGTCATCAAATTCGCCAGTGGGGCGAGTCAAACCGAAACCCGTCCAATCTTCTTTCGAATCATGGGGTTTTTCTGTGTTGTCGCGGTCTTTTGACATAAAGCTCAACCTTGCATGCTCTCGGCGGAGCCGAAAATAAAAATTGGATTCAACCCGTTATTCAACTGATCCAACACTTTCGTGCCTGTGTGTTGCCAAATGGTTTTGATTTTCGATTCCGACCCAATACTAACCAAATACAAACTATCGATGTGGCCTGCCGCCTCTTCGCCATGCTTCGATTAACATTAAACTAAACAATGGATGTGTCGCCACCGTAATTGTCCTTTGTCGCAGTGTGCTTGGGCTGTGTTGGCACCGATTCAGTTGATTTCTGTTTTAGTTCGTTAGCCACTGAAAACGTCAAGCAAATTGGACAACGAATTTTCCGCCCCTGCACCGCTCGACAAACGTGACGGCAAGTTTTGCAACACGAACAACGCCACAACATCGTTGCCAATTCCCAATCACTCCTCGTCAATCCCAACAAAAATTCGATGACCGGCCTCGATATCTAACGCACCGCTTACGGCCGTTTTGACCATCGAGACATGCCTCGATTTGACCTTCCGCTCAGCCTTGATCAGAACCATCGTCTTCTCGGCATTGTTCCTTAGCTCGGTTTCAACATATTGCGTAATTTGATCGGCAATATCTTCATTTGAGCCGCGTAGTGCGTCACCTTCTTTCATGGATTTGCCAAGGAATACCCAAGGGAGGTCCGTTGGCGATTCCTTCACCATCAATACAACACAACTCGCATCACGTACGGCATCGCCATGCTTGGCTCGGGGCATTTTGATCGGTGCTGCTGAATCCATCTTCGACACCACGACAAAAAATGCCAACAACAAAAATACAATATCGATCATCGGAGTAATGTCGATCTCCGAGTCTCTAGGCCGCCGCTTTTTTGGGACAATGGTGGCCGTGGATTCCGCTTTTTCTGACATGGATAAAGTCCCAGTTTCAACGTAAACGAATTCTCAATTTGTTACCGTCTATTTTCCCGGGAACCGAATTAAGGCTTCCTTAAAAATTTCCAGGAATTGGTTCAGTCCATAAGTCACCAAATCCTCAAGTTTCTTGATCTGGATGTTGATGCTGGCAACACACAACACCAAAGGAATTGCAATCGACAAGCCGCAGGCCGTTGTGATCAATGCGAATTGAATGTCTTTCGCCAGTTCCGCCGGATCGGGCTGAGTATCGGGTATCGCCAATTTCGTGAACGCGCCCATCATTCCCATTACCGTACCCAACAATCCGATCATCGGTGCAGCTTTGATCACCGTATGAACCCAGCTAAGCCAGTTTTCGAGGTCTGCTAAAACATCGCGCTGGAAACGGTCCGCTATCAATTGTTTGACCTTGGCATATCCCAGGTTGCGATTATCAATCGCCAATTGTGTTAACTGGGTCATCGCGCGACGATCTCCCGTACAGATTTGACTCGCCGTCTCAAACTCGCCACGAGCGATCGACTTTTCAATGGCCTCCAAAAACTCCCCTTGAAGCTCCTCACTCTCGAACCGCTTTTGTTTGACACGAATCCAAACCAATGTCACGCAAAACGCTCCCCACAAAGCAATCAAAAACAAGACGAGGTAAACGAGATAGCCCAGGATTGTATACATTCGAGTCCACTTTATCCTAAAAAGTTAATAATTCGTGTTATCTAACGCCGAAAATTGCCCGTCCCCGGTAATTTCGCAGGCCATACGTGCCTCAGTGAATTGTAAACAGGGAAAACCAATTCCGATCCCCCCGTTTGCCCCTACAAACCAAAAAACGACAAACAACCGCCGATAGTTGCCATCAAACGGAATCCATTTCACCGTTGAGAAGTCCAATCCAACGACGTCTCCAAATCGATTCCATCGACGACGAGCTTTTCAGACCGCTGTCCCTGCCATGCCCTTGGATCCAAGGAAGCAGCCAAAATGACTTGTCTCATTCTTTTAACCCAAATCAGGTTGTCGACGAAACTTCAATCGATGTCGGTCACTCGATCGGCGCGATCGGTAAATGGATGGCGCCGTGAACCATCATCACAAACGGCTTCGTTTCGGACAACGAATAATCGCCTAAACGGTATCGGGCGGCAGCCGATACTCGACCTTGTGAACGTAGAACTCGTAGCCATTTCCCCTGGGTCGGATTCGATAAAAGGTTCGTTGGACTTCCAATAGTTCACGTCCTTCCTGTTTAATGTAGGCATCTTCGATATCCCTCAAATTCTGACGGGTGGGCTCTCCATAAAACTGGACGATAATTCGTTCCAGGATATCAGTGACCCCAGCATCCTGAGCGATTCGCTGGTCCCAACGTCTGAGATTTTGCTGTGTGTGGGAGAAATATAATCGTTTTTCGTTAACGCGAGATGTAAAATCCCTTGTCGGCGTCGGTCGAGTCAAATCGCGAATCAAATCGATACGGCCAGTTGTTTTGCTCAAGGCACCAAGTTCGATTTTGAAAAAGTCAAGCTGCGTTCGATACTCACCCATTGAAGAAGCCGAGTACTCGATCCGCCATCTCTGAGCTTCTGGCACGAGCCGGGAATTGCCGCGCCCTTTGCCACGTTCGCGAATATCGCCTAATCCCGGCCCCGTTCCCATTTGTAACGCGTTGCCGTCGACTTTCTCCAACTGGGCCGCTACCGATGAGACTGCATCCGTCAACGCCTCCAAGGCATCAGCAAGTTGAGGTTGCTCGACCTCGGGGAATTCTTCGACTCCAGGTTCCTGCCAATCATCGGCAACACCTTCCGGTCGATCATCGTTGCCAAATTGCTCCTGCATTGGAGTTACAATCGTGTGGGACCCCCATTCGAACATCGTCATCCAAATCATGAATCCGATGAGCGTCATCATCCCCATAATGATAATGGAAGCAATCAGAAACGACGACAACTTTTCATACGTCGACACGCGTGTGTCGGGTTCATAATCTCCCATCAGGTTCCGGTCGAGTTCTGGATGACCTCCTGAACGGGTTACTTGGTATCCTCCAGACGATGATATCTGACTGTCGATTGGCAAATTGCTCATTTAACTTCCCTCCACTTGACGATGCGTAAAATTCACAAGGATCAAGATCACACGATAACGCCCAAATTTGAGCGGGTTAGTAAAAAAACCTGTCCGACAAAAACCACCGCTGCTTATTTCCGACCGATAAATTACTAAAGTCTGTTTGCCATCGACCAGGTTGTTTGCTGCATTCGCTGGATCGACTCAGCTTGTTCGATCGTCGTTCGATCGGCCAAGTCGATTCGTCTCCGAATCTATTTTTCATTCTCTGGCTCTTCGATCAAGCGACCATCCGGCCGAATGGACAAGTACCATTCGATCCATTTCGGCTTGATTTCGCGCAGTTCGCCCGGCGTTGGCTGCGGTGATACATCAAACGAATCGACTTTTCGACTAATAAATCGCAACCCGTCATTGGCCGCCTTACCGACCCGCTCATCAGGATCAGTCAGCGCAAAAATCAATCCCGGTACATTGTCCAAATTGCGGACTTTTCCGATTAACTTGACAACCGCCAGGCGAATATCGCCATCTTTTTCCTTAAGCAGTTCTCGTAACTTCGCCAGTTGTGCCGTTCGAGATGCGCCATCCGAAGAAAAATCCATCTTCTCCAAGGCATCGATGGCACGTTGACGGACGTCCTCATCGGATTGACCATCAAGCAGGACCAGCAGATCATTCATGTCTCTCTGGATGTCTTGACCGACGATTCCACCGCCACGACGTTCTTCCAAATCTCCGCCAGGAAATCCTTCGTTGGCGACCATGGTTGCTTCAACTTTCATCTTGAGTGACAACTGCATGCTCCGCGTCAAAAACAAGACGGCAAGTGCCGTGCTATTTTGTCGAGTCGTGTTTAATCCTGGCGCCGGTGCCCAACTACCGTTGGAGTTCTGGGTTCGCTTAAGAAAACGCACTCCCTGGTCATACCAATCTTCGAAATTCCTTCCGACATCGCCGTCGACCAATTCTCGCAAACTGGCATAGCGCTCAAATGCGTATAAGTAGTAATAGGTAAAGTCATCGGGGTCAGGTCGGAAGTTACTATTGAAATAATTGTTGGATCGCGCCATGGACTCCCTTAGCTTGGCAATATCAAACGCAACTTTTGCCTGACCACCAACCTCTTCCGGGCGATCAGGATTATATTCGGTAACCGATGGTGGAAGGCGTAATTGTAAATCAAAGGCGATTTGGGCCATTTCGCGAGCTTGTCGAGATTCCGCACTTTGCTTTGTCGCCAATTGCAACCATTCTGCCAACACATAGACTGTGCCCGCTCCCGAAGCGGCCAAGGACAAACGTTCCTGTGTCGCACTCGGAGACGACCTGGCAATCGGTGGAATTGTATAAATCCAGGCTCCAGAGCTTCCTTGAGTTTGAATCATCCACTCCAATGCTCGCTTACCAACTTCATTCGGAACTTCATAACCACTCTTGTCCGCTAGCCAAAGCGCCAAGCCAACATATTGCATTTGAGACGTATCGCCATGATCGGGCGTTTGCAGGTAACCCCACGCCCCAGATCTCTGTTGATTCCGTAACATCATATCAAGCATCGATTGGATTTGAGGACGATATCCGTCTGCATCGATATCCAGCAAAAAGATCAAAATTATCGCAGGCGCATAATTGGCAGTAAATTCAGGTCGACGACGATAATCACCAGCCGCAAATACGCGATCGACCCACCCCAGCGCCTCGACAACCAGAGGATCCTTCCTGGCCTCAGCCTCTGACGGAGCCGACCTTAGCGCTGCTTTATAAGCGGCTGCGCCAAACAGAATTGCTTCGCTAAATCCCTCGGGCTCACTTGCATTCAAGTAGCGCAAAGCGTTGTCAAGCATCGCCCTGACTTCCGGATGTTCGGGACTATAGACTTTCTGAGCCAACAACCCTTCGCGATTCTCGGTCGCAAATGTGCTGATGAAAACTAAACATACGCAAACGGCGCGAACGACTCGCATGTTTCCTCCCGCGTCATGATCTGCCTGAATGAAGCTTCTCCCAGATGGCTCAGAACCTTCAGTCCTTTACGAATGATCGTGTTCAAGCTCTAAAAATCCGCGCAATTGTTCCATCACACAAGCTGCAATTGGCGATCGTTCAATGACCGAGTTGTATTGCACCCCAAGGTGCGCGACCGGCTACTCACCGATTGCTTGCCGTGATTTACATGTCGGCAACAATTACCATTGGGTGCCACTCACCGCCTGGAATGGATTGGCGTCCGTATTTTTAGAATTTCTCCCCCAAGTCAACGACGAAATTGACACATTAACGCTTCAACCATCTCGTGAAACCAACCACCGATTGAAGCACACCGATCGATTTTAGTCAGTCATTAATTATAACAGCGATCGGACCGTCGTAAATTTGGCAAGTCGAAGGAAGTGGGGAAATAGCGGCAAAAACCAACACCGGTAAACGGAAGGACCTACCAAGGTTATAAATCATACTCGCTCCCCTTAACCCTGTCAATTCTCTATTTAGGACACGCGATGCGCGGTGCCAATTCAGGGGGATTTAAATACCGGAGAGGCTTTGGACGGGCGATGGGAACAACCCGTATGTGACGGACAGGAACGTGACTACGTACGCATTCCCGTTAAGGATGGACGTGTCAATAACGCCCCGCTGATCGCAAATTGTCGACGTAAGCTTGGCCCCCTTGGGTCACGTTGTGAGCAAAAGGGTGCTTTAAATCGAACGACTGCGGGACGGAGTTCACGACCGCAAGCAAAGGATCGAAGATCGGCTCACCAAAGTCTTTGCCATTGATGTCCTTTTCAATTGTCGAGAATTTCCTTCGTGCATTAATCGCAACTCGAAGTCAGGATGAACCCCATGATGCCTGTCTTTGGCGGTGCCTGCATGGTGGCGCTTCGACGAATTTGTCGAGCACGTGGGGTGAACCGGAGTCGAGTCTATTTCCAATTGGTAGCGACCCAGGGAGTGGGGAGAATTCGGCGATACCACTTGCCGCTCCGCCCGAGGATTGCGTCTGGAGGATTAGGGCTTCCGTGAAAGACAATGATTTTTGCATTCTTGGGCAACTGCGGTGGATACAACCAAGATTTTAAGCCTGGTTGATTGCAATGATATTTAAAGCTCTTGCACCAAGCATCCGGCCAGTACGAGAGGTGACCTTTACTGGCCGCATACTGCGACAGGTATTCTTGTTCGTTTCGGACTTGTTGTCGAATAGTGGCATGATTTCGCCGGAAGTTTTCCAAAATATCAGGATGGGCATTCACCGTAAAACGGTAGACTGACGAATTTCCGGTCAAATCCTTTTTGACCCAATCCTTGATGATAGGAATCTCACCGGGATGATCGAAAAAGCAGTCGATGTTGTCGACGATCACAACATCCAGATCCAAAAACAAGGCCGATCCGGTCAGGTCATAAAGTGGTGCGGCGAAGGTTGTGAGTTTATCCCAGCCTCGTTCTGGGCCGTTTGGTATGTCGAGATTGATTAGGGGAAAGAACTCGATCCCTTCAGCCAAACCGGAATGATCATCCGTAAGACAAACGAATCGAAAAGGCCGGTTTAAGTGCCGTTTCACCATAGAATACAGCGTGTTGACATAATGTGAGCCGTATTTCGTGCCCCATTTCATACAGATAACGTTGACGCGTTGCATTGAATTCCCTTTCCTGTGCGAATCGCCAAACAGGCGTTCCGTACGATTCAAATTTGCAATTTGGCTTATTCAATCGTGTCAAAGTCGATATTGGGGCGACGGGGAAGGCCGTAGGACTGTTGCTGAGACATTTCGTCTAACTGCAACAAGATCTTGACTTTGTCGGTTGTAAACAAATCCTCTTGATTTTGAAATGCGTAATTATCTACGACCGATTGGAGTGGATGATTGGCAATCCACGGAAGCAGACCAGCTTGTTCTCGAATCGCACTATACGTTCTGCATTCCTCGATCAGGTCATCAATCAGCGTTCCTTCCGTCAACTCAGGAAAGGCTTTAAAAACTTCGGACCAGATGCGGAAAGCTCGTTCATATTCCTGAATGGCTCCGGGTATCGTCTCACGTTCCCCGGTAATTGGATTGATATCGGCATAGGCCATATAAATTGCCTTGCGTTGCAATTCACTGGCATCGAATTCGGCCTGGCGGGCGTTGATCGCTGCTTCAGTCGATTCCGCTTCCGTTCGTTTTCGCCAATGGGTGTAGTTCCATACCGAGCGATCTTTTTCAGCCGAGTCGATTTTATGGATGGCCAGTACGATTTCCTGTGACAGTCGCATCGCTTCCCCACGATCCTGAGGGCTCGCCTGGTCTGCAATTGCTCGTTCGACCTCGACGGTAAAGGGGAGCAACTTGGCTTCGGCGGCCTGCGCCTGCCTAAGTTCGCGGTCATCCAACTCGTCCAGAGGCCTGCTCAATAGTTCGATTTCGTAAGGGTTTAATACGTTTTCGTTCAAGGCTCTTTGAATGGCCTGTCCGCGAAGTTCCGGCCGTCGACCTGGCGCAAGTTCATCCAGTGCAGCGCGCAGCCGATGCACTTCTTGAAGACGAACCCCCTCCTGTTCCAAGTTGTACGAAAGCCCCATTTGGGATGTCAACGTGCGCCTGCCATAATCGATCCATTCGCGCAGGGATCGATCCCATTGTTCGGCGGCAAACTCCTGTTCGACCCGGTATTCACCTTGCAAGCTCAACATCATATTTCGGCGTTGTGCCGGCTTGAATTGATAGAACTGGGCGGCTGGAGTGCGACGCTTGACTTCGCGCCCGTCGACTCCACGATCGACCATGTCTTCTGCCAATCGATACCACTCGTGGGCCAGGAGCCAATTGTCCTTTCCGTACTGCGTATCGACATTGCTCATGTTAACAAACTGGCCCATGCGATCGTGAAACAGGTCATCCGACCGAAACAACCGGCGATATTGAAAGCGTTCGTCGGCCGTACCGAATTTTTGACCTGTAAATCGCCCCAATTCATTTTGGATACGATGATCACGACGATTCGCGACGATTCCCTGGGTCAGGAAATCAATGCCGTTTCGAACCCAAAGGTAGCGATATTCGTAGTCGTCGAATTCGACCGAGACATTGTAGGAAAGATTGTGAGCCTGGTACTTCCAGACTTCGATGAAGTTGGGTTGCAACTTCACCAATGTCTCCAACGCTGCAGAAAGTGCGTCCCATTCTTTCTTGTCTTTTGCATCCAAAACCTGCATCCAAAGTAGATTCACTGCCAAACCGCGAAGTCCCAACGAGCCTAATTTCATTGTTTCACTGGCGGGATCGATTTGCGAAAGACTCGCTTGTGAAAGATCGTTGTCGTTTCGCAAACGGGAGAGGATGCCCCCCTGGTCAACGATGGCGTTGTCGATATTTCGAGTCGACGGTCGTCCAACCAACGACAGCGGAATAAGCAGTGCTGTAATGGCCGCAATGTAAATAATTTTGCGAACAAATTGTTTTGAATAGTTCATGCAGCAAGCTCGCGAGTTTTCAAGCAGAAGTAAGCGAAAACGGAAACGCCGATACAAAACGCGAACGAAATCGCTGCGCCGACAAGTAATCGGCTATCGCCGATATTATACCCATATTTTACGAACTCAGCGAAGTTTAGTCGAGCAAAATCGGGCACGACGTAGGTGATTGCTTCCAGCAGCCTCAACAAAAGGCCATCCACGGCCTCCATGATCGACACTTGCACTGATTCCTCTAATTTGATTTGCATATTTTGTTGCGTTATCAAGCGAACGAGGGATTCTATCGGGCCACCTCCGTCGCGATCTGGAACCGTCAGCTCTCGGATGTCCTTCGAGAAGAAACCAAACACAAGGGCGCAAACCGCGACCATCATGGTCACCGGGGAATTCAGAAATGTGCTCAGCGCTACCGTCAGAGAAGCAATCACCACCATTTGAAGCCAGATCCCCATGTAGCCTTTAAAAAAGTTCCACCAATATTGACCTTCGGCAGCACGGAAATAGACGTCGGCGCGCGCGACGCCGATGTATTGCCCCTGATCGCGACACGTAAGCATTAGCCGCAAACGACCGTTCTTGGCAAAATCCTCGAACAGATTGAAAAATCCAGATTCAATCTGTTCACCCTTGGGTGAGATCAAATAGCCCGGTAAATCACGAGGAATTCCCTTAACTTGAACTTTGAACTCCTCGGACTCAAATTCAAGCACCTCCGAGCGAACGACTGGCTCGGACCTGGGATCATCCGGAATACTCTCGAACTGAACACCGACACGAATTCGGCGTTCGATATTCCCCATATAACTTCGAAACACGCTAAGTGTTAACTCAAGCGGAATCAATTCGGAGTTGTCGAACCGCTCTTTACGGATGTCGTTAAAATCGAATTGGGCTCGAGCCAATGAGGTTCCACCATCGATATACCCCCGATAATTCCAAATTTCGCCGACACTCTTCCCTTCGGTGATGGCATTTCCAAATTCGTCGACTTGAACCTCTCCGGTTTCCAAGTCTACTTTTAACCGAGGTGATCCATCACGATCGAAAAAATCAAGCTGGTCGGCATAAACCGGAACTCGAGCGCGGAAAAAGCCCTTTGCGCCACTCAGCGTAATCTTGCCTGTGTTTGGATCGACTGAAGCGGAATGAGTATGGCCTCCCACCGTGCGAACTTGAACGCGATAATAGACGATGTTGTCCCCTCGCTGCTCATGTCGAATGACGGCATTCATGTTCGAAGGTGGAGGAGCTTCAGCGGCGCGAATATCCTCCAATATCTCGACAACATGGTTGTGCCCGGAACCAAATGTCGTGAAGGCCTCTTTAATCGCCATTTCAGATGGTCGCCGACCTGTGGCTGCTTCGTTGACTTCGACAAAACCGCTTTCAGTTGGATCATCCAAATCGATTTCATGATAATGATTCAAACCACCCCAGACGAATGCCAAACTCAGCACTGCCATGACGGCCAAAAGTGCGGTTCCCACGGCTGAGAAACCGAGGATTCTACCTAGAATCATCTCGATGGATCGGACTGGTTTGGTTGCGATCGTGTAAATCGTGCGATTCTTGATGTCTTCTGGCAAGCTGAACGCGCTGACCAGTAACGTCATTAACAGTACCAGAATTTGTGCTCCCCACATCACAAAGTTGACATAGACTCGCTCAGGGTGCTCTCCGCTGGTTCCTAGAAACCAGCCACCAAACAATAAGGCGGTCGCAAAAATCAGAAATGCAACCAGCACGACCTTGCGGCGAATTGCTTCCTTCGCGGACAATTTTGCAATCGCAAAAATCCTTCGTAGGGAGGTACCGATAAGGTCCGGCAATGCTTGAAAGATAACTTTGGCACAGACATAAAACGCCTCGAACGGGCCATGTCGCACGACGGCAACCAAATATCCGAAAAACAGTCCCAACAGCCCGCATGCAATCGTGATCAGAATGAACGTTAACCATGCTCCATTCGCATAGTTTGCTCCTCCGGTTAACCATTCCCAAAAACTTGAAAAGTCTTCAACAACCATGTTCGATTTCGAATAAGTCTTTTGATAAATGAGCCAAACGAGTTACTTGTGGAACGCCACGGCAGACAAAGTTCAAAGTTTCGTTCCGAAATGGTCACGCGCGCTCGAACCAGCCTTGAAACCAGTGGTCGGCCGTTCCGCGCTAATACGGAAAAGCGGCTCAAGCCGGCGCGACGAATCTCAGTTAAGGTTTTATGGACAAAGCACTCGTCGAGTTTTTTGAACAAGTGATCCGAATCAACGTCGATCGAGTGTCGAATCACTCGACATCATGTTTCTCTTCCGGAGTTGACTCTTCGGCTGCGACCTGACGCTTTGCGAGGCCGGTGCCGCGAACACCCGGCCGAGCTTCGCTTTCGCGAACAATATTCAGGAACAGGTCCTCCAGGGTCGTTCGTGGCGTCTCCACAGAAACGACCGAGCCCCCTTGGGAGCCGACCATCTCTCGAATCTTCGCTTCAAGCTCGGCACTTAATCCGGAAATCCGCACATCCTTTTCGTCTCCGACCTCGAGCAGACTTCCGACATCGCCTAATTCTTTCAGTTCTCCTTGATGCAAGATCGCAATCCTATCACACACATCCTGAACGTCCGCCAACAAGTGGCTGCACATGATGACCGTCTTTTTTTGCGCTTTTAAATCAACGATCAAATCCTTCATTTCTCGGGTACCCAACGGATCAAGTCCTGAAGTTGGTTCGTCGAGCAGGATTAATTCCGGATCATTGATCAATGCCTGGGCCAACCCGATCCGTCGTGTCATGCCTTTGGAATATTCCCTGAGTTGTCGGCGCCGAGCATGTCCTATCCCAACTTTGTCAATCAACATGTTGATCCGTTCTTTGCGGACATTGGCTGGCATATCGAACAGACGCCCATAGAAATCCAGAGTCTCTTCCGCCGTCAAAAACTTGTATAAATACGACTCTTCTGGAAGGTATCCGATTCGTTCATTCTTCGAGACTTCAGTGGCATCTTCACCGAAAACTAACGCGCGACCGCTGGTTGGAAACAACAATCCCAGTAACAACTTTATGGTCGTTGACTTGCCTGATCCGTTGGGTCCGAGCAACCCAAAGACTTCTCCTTTGCGAACCTCTAAGTCTAGCGCTTTCAACGCGCGCACTTTCTGTCGCCCCCAAAAGTCATTGTAAACCTTGGTCAAACTTTGGGCCTCGACAACAATGTCCGGATTGAAATCAGGATTCGACGCAAGCGATTCGCGCCGTTCGCGCCGAGTTGGTGTTTCTCGAGGAGTTGTTTCTGCCATCCTGAATATTTCCTTCGTGCTCCAAAATACGGCACAAAACAGGGAATTTCGCCCATTTCAGATCCGGCGATGAGCGCACGTGCTGAAACGATGAAAAGTTGATGTCTACTCGGGTTCTATGTCTGTTGTCTTTACGAGATAAATCTGCCTGCGGTTCGAAAAGATCCTATCCAACGAACTGACTTTCGATCCCACGTCGCGATGCGACGCAAATCAATAACGTCGAAGCGCTGTTCGACGCATTCGATTTAAGACTAAAGTCGCAAACGAACTGGCAACCGGAGACCCGTTGAACTCCGCAAGCATCCGTCGATCGAAAAAGGCAACTAATAATTCATGGCAAATTGTAAATTGTAATCGCCCATCACACGACCCGGTTTTGCCCGTCCCGTCGACGCTCCGAAGCGGTCAGACCTGATTTACGAAGGGGGTGTCATCCAGGGTATGATGAAAAACCGGCGAAAAACGGGTCGGATTCCCGTGGTCGCCGTCGACAATTACGCTAATCACTATACGATTCAACCAGTGTCGAATCAACCACGGCTCGCTTTGACTTTGTTCGCATTCGCCCAAATCAGTGGTCCCAACCATAGCGAACCGCATTCCGATATGAGCACGTTACACCCACTTTATGGCCTCGGCTTAGGATTTAAGACAGTGCTTAGTAGAGCGATCGGTTGAACCAGCCCTCGTCATTCTTCAATCCGCTTTAACCGGATGTCCTTAAAATGAATCTTCATTGCTGGCCCCGTATGGAGTTGAAGCGCCAGTATTCCAGTTGCCGCTGACTTGTCCGTCTGCCGATCGATGATATCTGCTGTGACGAACCCGTTGATCCGATGTGTCAGGCGATTCCCTTTGGCGATAATTACATACTCATTCCAAGCGTCAGCATTTTCAGCCATTGAATCAAGGAACTTTCGTTCATCACATGTCGGAGTTTCAGATTCAGTTCGGGTCCCGTCGGGTGATATTTCAACTTGTTTCGCCCGTCCACACAAGATGCCACGCCCCTGCTCTTCGTACAGGATTCCAGTGTATGAATTGGCTACATCAATATCGGCCTGATAGCCGCCAACGCGATGCTCGCCCAAGTCTCGACTTCGATACTGGATTCCAGAGTTGCCGGATTCAATTCGATATTTCAGACGAAGTTCAAAATCAGCCAGTTCGCCGTTCTTCCAAATCAAAAACGAATTCTGCCGGAGCGGATTTTCGGCAGTCGTCTCACCGACGATGCAACCCTTATCGACACTCCATAATCCATCTGCACCCGACCAGCCTTCCAATGACTCACCGTCAAACAGCGACACAAATCCATTCTCGTCGTCGTCGACGGCTTCCGCGTCCTGCAAGAGCCTTCCTCGGTTTTCCAACTCCGGGTCGGTTTCCCAAAGCGTGTGCTTGGCAATCACAAGCGTCGGCATCAGTATCGCGACCGCTAGGCCACAAACGATCAACGTCGAAAAATATCGGAGCAAGACAATCCGCGAAAATAACATCGAGGGCGTGTTGTGATTTTTCATTTGTATCCTCTGTATCCTCGTCAGTTTAATTACAGGCTAGCGACGACTAGCCAATGATTGTGACACGACCAAAGTCTGATTCAAAAAGATAATCGACATTTTGGAAACCTCGTGTGACATAGGCCAACGCAATCGGCGCGGCATATTTTGGTGAAAAACAAACGGACGTAAGTTTCCCGACCCGCTTACCATCATACGATAATTCAGTCCCTGCGGGAGGGACCGTGGGTACGGTAAACTTGAGCCGCACCAGAAACTTGTTGACATGGCCAAGCGCATCTATTCTGGCAACGGTTTCCTGTCCCAGATAACACCCTTTGGTGAATGAAATCGCCAGTTTATCTCGACCCACTTCCTGTGGTAAATTGGCGTCCGTCACATCGATCCCGAATGTCGGAGTACCCTGCTCAATGCGAGCAATTTCAAAGGACTCGCCAGATACCTCGCGAATCGCCTGGCTTTTGAATTCGTCGATAAACGCCAACCTGTCCGCCGACGCAGAAATCAACATCCGATCAGAATTGCTTGTGAACGCCGAATGAGCAATCAACAAATCGTGACCATGGAATTTGAAATTCTGATGGTTCAAGTAAGGTTGGCCACCCATGGATTGGAGCCGCTGAATGAGTTCCATCTCCTTGGCATCTCGAGACAATCCGTGCGAGGAGTCGCTCGACAATTCATCAAGCCTGCCTTGGCAACACCAACAATCCAGCTCCAGTGTTCGATCGGCGATTTGCACGTCTTCGGTGATCACGTACTTTTCAAAGTGGGGAATCAGATGATTGGACGATTGTGGTGCTGTTAGGAAATAGATGCGATCGTTTTGGATGAGTACATAGCCGAATGCAATTGTCTTTCCCTTGACATTGAGTACAAATGCTTCGCTCCCCTCTCCAGATTGGAGAGCCTTGATGTTGGCGGTACAAAAGTTGTGAAGGAATTTCGCGCGATCTCGGCCATGAAACGAGACAATCTGAAATCGGAGCCTGACGATTCCCGCCCCGTGCGTCAGATCGTGGTAATCTGCTTGCAAATCCTGGGGATATATTTCGTCGTTGCACATGTTTGTCGAGGGATGATATCAATATTTACGGGAAAGTGGATATTCGTTCTAATTTCGCGGAATGTTACGGTCGTGACAAGCCCGCTGCTCGTGAGCGGCCGCGAGTCGCGGCGGTCCTTCGATCTCCAAAACTCACAACGCGAGTCGAAATCGCCATATCCCGATCTCGATTCGGATTTCCAATCGAATTTCATCAGAACTGCAACGGATGAAAACACAACCAGAAATCTTCGATCACTCGAAGCACTTCGAGCATCAAGCAAGCCGCAGCGATTTGCTGGCGTTATTGCGAGCAAGTCCTTTCGGCACGTTGATTTGTTTAATGTTCGCAATTGTTTTTGTTGGATGCCAAAAAACCCCTGAGGTGACCGAATCAGTTGGCAGTTCTGGCCAACAAATGTTTGATACAAAAACGGCAGAGCAAATTATGTCGTTGGTCCGAACAACGTACGCCAACGCCAACCGGTACGCCGACAACGCGACGCTTCACCTTAGCTACCGACTCGATGGTGTGATCATGGAGGAATACCATCCCTGGGACGTGAGTTTCGAACGCCCACGGAAAATAGCCGCCAAACTATTCAACTCAAGGATCCGGTCCGATGGAAGTTTGTTAACCAGTTTCATCTACGATTTTCCTTCGGGTAATCTGGATAATCAATATATGGTCCTTGACTCCAGCAAAAAGCTTCCGTTCAACCATTTGTTAACCGATTCGATTGCGAGGCATTTTGTTTCGGGTCAGAATGAACTACCCATTAACGGCAACCGCCGACTCGCATTCGAAGCCTTTGTGCCGCCGACCATCGGTCTGTTGTGCAATGAACCGGACCTTAGGTGGTTTCACTCGGCACAAATAAAACGCTTGCCCGATGTAATATTGGGGGAAAGGCCCTATTACCAGGTCGAACTGGATGTCGATGGATTGTTGTTTGCGGTCATTGTTGATCCGCAGTCCGGATTAATCGTTTACGTCGATCTCCCGGTGCAGCTCCTGGACGAGGAACTTCAGCAATCCCCCCAAGTCAGTGAACTCCGGTTGTTTGCCAGATTTTCGCAAGCGACTCTCAGCCCGACCTTTGATTCGATGACCTTTGAACCGGTTGTGCCGGACGGCAGTAACGTCGTCACTCGATTCGTTGCCATTCCAGAAAAATTTCCATGTGATTCGATTGGCAAACCAATCAGTGGAATCAGTTTCAAGGATTTGGGTGGATTTGATGTACGAACTAATCAACTGAAGGGCGACATCAATGTGCTGTTCTGGATGGATGAAACGACGTGTCGTGAGTATCGTGATGATTTGCTGAAACTGGCTTCCGCGCTCGTCCCAGAACATGCGCAGTTGACCATCGTTTTGTTTGGAGACTTGACCGACAATAGCAATATCGCTCCGTTGCTTGGTAGTGGATTTAACGTGTTAAGCGATAAGCAGTTCGAAGTCGGCACAAAAATCGGCTTGCGGACAACGCCCGCAGCAATCATTCTTGATCGAAACACTACGGTTGAGTTTACACAATCGATTGCCAAGGGAACGGATTGGTCACAGAGTCTCACAGCAGCCGTCCATCGTGTTCGACATGGAGATTCAATTTCTAAGGAAATGCGCGAGCAGTATTCAATGTTCCTTGACCAGTATCGGCAACGACTTGTGGAATCGAGTCCAGTTCAGAACGCCAGTCACCTCCAAGATCGATCGAAGCAATTTTTTCAATGTCAGCAACTCTGGCAGTTGACTGACATAAACATGCCTGGCAACGTTGTTCGCTTGGTGAATCATGACAGACTGTTAGTTAACGAGGGGTTTAGAACCGCGACGCTCATTGACTTTAATGGTGAAGTCGTTTCTCGCGTGCAAATTCCTACCGAACCTCAGAATGCAATGACGATATCCAAAGTCAATCCAGCACCTGACGGTAAATTCGTTTACGCGATGTATTCGTTGTTAAGTCCGCAATTGATCGTACTCTCTGAGTCATTTGAAAAGATTATGGCCATCCCGGCGCGGGACGATCAAACCAAAATCGTCGCTGCGACATGGATCGTATTTTCGGAGCGTCCGATCCGTTTCGGGATTGGTTTAGCTTTGCATGATCGGCCGGAAATTCTCTACGGAGTTCTGGATGGCAGCGCTCTCAAGTCAGTTCAATTGACTCAGCCTTGCAAATCGATCGCCTGCATTAAGTCCAATAGCGGTCACCTCAAACTCATCGCATGCTTGCAAGACGGGTCCCTCGCAATTGCAAATTGTGATTCGCATGGACCAGTCAATCTTGAGTCAATCGAATTGTTGGATCATTCGGCCGAGTCGGTCATCGCACGATCCTGTGAGGATCGAACGCCAACGGAACTCAACGAAGAATATGGTGAATCAAGCGCCCAGTCAGCTGGAAAGTCGGGCGAGCTGACGCATTTTTTGACGTTGGGCGTTGGTCCTGCTGGAAACTGGCTGGCCAGCGGATTTGATTATGAACAAGCCAGACGATGGCGAATTCCAATTCCGCCGCAAGAGCACCAGAATCATTTCAAAGCGGTCGCTCATTGCCCTTCAGGCCAATTACAGGGAGGGGTGTGGGCTGTTGCCGGGAGCGATATGACGGTGAGTCTGATTTCCGACGACGGACGATTCGTCGATTCAGTGGAGGTCGGTTTCGTGATCACCGGAATCGAACTGGTTCAATACAATGGGCAAATGTTGTTGATCGTTTGTGGCGATCAAGGGGTGATTGCCTGGTCCATCAAGCTCCCTCGGCATATCGCCACGTTCGACGATTCCGGGCAACGCAGAAACAACTGAGTTTCGTGCATGAAGGGAACATGCACTTGAAAGGAAACGCCGCTGTGACCCAAAACAACGACCGGGCATCATGAAACGACATGAGCCCGGTCGAATGCGAAGGAATTGGCCCGTCAATGAATGGGTTCCTAGTCGACTAATTTCATCGGAACAACTTTCTTGGTTCGGAAATATTCATCGCAAAGATGCATTTCAACTTCCGCACCAGCAAACAATCCCTCAGACAACTGGCTTCCGAATAGGGCGAAAGTTTCATGAAATTCTTCATCGTCAAAATAGGATTCCGCTGACACCATGCGAAATTGCCAAGTATCTTCAGGCTTGGCCAGTTGAACGGATTTCTGCCTCCCGTCGGTAAACTCACTCGATTCAAGGAATTCGCCTAATTCCTTCGCGTCCGATTCAGTTACCTTTTCGCCATCGTAGTAAATATCTGTCCCGTCGTGCGTGTATTTCATTCCAAAACTCGGAAGTGCATGTATGATTTTTTTTGTTTTGAGCCGCTCGTCACACAGGTGAACTTCGACGGTCGCACCGTTAAATACGTCTCTGGAAATCTCTTGTGCAAATATCGACGCGATGTCGTGGTATTCTTCGTCTTTGATATAGGAGTCCTGAGTCACCATTCGAAATTGCCATTTTCCTCCCTCTTTAACAAGCTGCACCGATTTTGGGGTTCCGTCGGCAAAGCTGCTTTCTTCCAGGTATTTCCCTAACCTGGTTGCATCCTCTTCGGTAACAGACTTGTCGTCGTAGTACACTTCCGTTTGGTTGAACTCCAATTTCTTGCCGTAGTTGGAACACCCGACGGTATGAGTGAGCAATAGGGCAAAGCCCCCAACAAATGCCACGAACGATCGGTCGTTCAGTATCGCGTTGAACATTGATTTATCCTTTACTTTTCTAAATTGAGTAGTCACGAGAACCGACTTCGGATCAAATTACCAAGCGACTGAATTGGAAACAAGATCCACGCGCCCAGTTTTCTGGTGAGCAGCCTATATTTATATAAGCGAGATTTCATCTCAAAAAAGGTCATCGATTTCGTCTGGTTCCCAATGCCCAGTGGCTTAAGAGTGAAAAATATGCCAGGAGTTCGTTCTGAATGGGCTCGTTCCCGAAGGTTTCGGGCATAACGGTTGGGTCTGAGATTCATCCATGGACGCATGGCTTGATTTAGATGCCGTTGAATGGAGAAGTTAGGCGTCATCGCAGCGATACGCCGAAATCATGATCGGTTTTTTGTTGCGTCGTTCCGATATACCCAAAAGTGGCTCAACAATGCATCGATACATTCGTTACAACGATCCGTCCCACTCACTTTTTTGTAATCCACTCGTGCAGATGAAAGTGGAATTTGCCTAGCTTTCCGCCGAAGTTTCCTGCACTGATGGCCACGATGTTACTGTTGCAAGCGGCCATCATCCCGGCGACGAT
>JBGTDM010000208.1:0-2568 GCA_041748315.1 Pirellulaceae bacterium | reverse complement strand
CATTGCAAACCTGAAGATTCAAGACCAATCCATGCAGCGCTTGACTCGTTCAAGATTGGGCACCGCTCTCCATGTGCTCGCTTGACTCCAAAACAACACCTGCAAAAATAGTGCCTATAAACGCCAAATGCGATTGCCCTGACCAAGTTTGTATCAGGCATATTTTGTACCTGATGGAATTGACCCAACTGGTTTGAGAAAAGTATGTTCACCGACTACTCCAACGATACTTAAATGCAGAATTAGCATACGGTGTTTTCCTGTAAATGTGGGACCCGGAAGAGAATATCACTGTGGACTTACTATAGAGGACGAAAATGGAACAATCGAACTTGACGGGTTACCAGAACAATACCCCAAACCAAGAGGAGTCCTGATAATTCGCGAGCCCACTGACCAGGAAATAGCTGAGGTTCGGCACAAGACGGAGGTGATATCGACATTTGACGTACATTTTACGGTTTGCAATTGCCTTCGGTCGTATCCTTCAATATTCAATCGTTTGAAAGTTAAATATCGAGCACGGCATTGCAATAGTAATTGGGCGTTATATTGCATGATAACTCGCTGCAGACTTATCGACGCATGGCCGGGCGGACCTATTGGTTATGATGATTGCTGGGATACCGACGGCCGGAAATTTGTGATATGCCCCGAATAATCTAGTGGTTTGTCATCGATTAAAATTAGGATTACTTTGAATTGTGAAATCGGTACTACTTTGTGGAACAAGACCCTGAACCAAGGAGGGTTTCCCCATGAAGAAGAAGTATATTGTACGATTGAGCGATTCCGAACGTGAGATTTGCAAAGGAGCGATAAACCTTTAACGGCACACTGAGAAATGCGGGCTAGCAACAGATCACGATAACAATTGGTCGTCCAGATCGTCGGCTTGTTTCTTGGAAGAACAGATTCGGCAAACCATGACTAGCGCTCCTAACCCAGCGCGGGGCCTTTGACCGTACCGCGCATTTTCCGGAGAGTTAGTTTAGGAAGTCAGTCCGTGGTGCCAAACAGAGTTGAGCTGAGAATCGCAAAAAAGGGCGAGGTAAAAGCGGGTTACGATGATTAGAAAAGAGAGGCGGGCTGCGAGGTGTGGAGGCGGGCTGCGCGCGGGCGGTTAGATGGCTGAATTATGGCTGTAATAAATGATTCCAACTGCGACAATAATTCGACCCAAAAGCGCCGGCCTCTGCGATCAAAGCAAGGTCGGTAACACCTTGGGACATGTGAAACAATTTTCCAACGCTGCAATCATCCGCGCTGTGAAAAGTAGTTATCCAGACGATCGTGAAATTCAGCATTAATTGCGAGGCCCGACCGATGACCAAGCAGCAAAGCGAACGACGTTGGGCAGACCGCCACCCACGCTTGATGTTCTCGATAGTAGTGTGCACATCTCTCATGATCATGTTCGCATTTGCGATCTTTCCGTGGCCGATCCTCAATATTTTTGGCAATATGTTTGGCCATTATGATGGTGCTGAACATTGGTTTTTCATCGCTTTGTCTCTGTCGAGTTCCACCAGTCTGGCAATCGCCTTCTCTAAATCCAAGACGCGTTCGATCATCGTGCTGACTCACCTCCTGATCTGTTGCCCAATTTACTATTTGCTGGGAATGTACCTGGTAAACTTATTCGAACTGCTTAATCCTTTTGGAATTGTCATCTAACAATTACACTCTCGTTGCTGCTGTCCACCCTCGCGATTCGCACCGTTCGCACCGAGGCATTGTTGCTTGACACTTGATTGGAATATGCTCCTCGCGCAACACTTGAGTACATCCAGCAGAATAATGGAAAATGGCCCAGATCATGGGAGGGGGGGTCAGATGTACCATGAAAGTCATGTGGCGTCGGGTTGATCACGCCAGTCTGATGTCCCTTAATTACCTGGCGAATATGTTGTTTTTGGTGGTTCTTTTTTGTTACGGGCCGAATTGCGGTCGCATTTTTTCTCAAATTTTGGCTGTAGAGATTTTGGGCTTCTGAAGGTGGTTTGGCCGTCCCGGCACGTCGGGAGTTGAGAATTTTTGGAGAAGGTGCGATCGGCAGTGCCGATCTGACGGGACGTAGTAGTCGCGGTAAGGTCACGAAAGTGGCAATCGGTCTCGTCGAACGATCGCACAAAGAAATTATAATCAGGAATTGATTGTTTGGTTCAGAATCCGATCGACTGGGTTAAGATGTTGAAGTGCCGCGATGTTGCTGGTGCTGCCGGAGCCAATGCTCGAACAGATTGACGGCCGGAAGGAAGTCCCAGCCCAGCGCGATCAGGAGGTCGATGTTGTTGAAGTTTTGGCCGCAGCAGAAACGGTGAGCCAGATTGTTGCGGAGATTCACAAACAAAAGCATGGGAACAATTCTGTTCGGTAAAAAACGATAATTCACAAATGCGCCAGCCCTGCCTGATGGTCTTTAATTGCCGCGAAAAAGAGGAGCCATAATCCATGTCAACAATACATTATGTTTGGGACGAGTTGAGCGACAACGTCTTGATGGAGGTCGACGACGGCGGTGTGACGGTTGCACAATACACAAATGAACCGAGTCAATTCGGTGAC
>JBGTDM010000207.1:0-5270 GCA_041748315.1 Pirellulaceae bacterium | reverse complement strand
GATCGGATCCGAACATGATACTTTCCTTCCTGGTTGGCATTAAATCCCCCAGCTTCCCGCTAGGACTGCCATTCAGTTTCCAATTTCAACCCAAAAATGACCAGACCAATTTCAAACTCGCATTAAGCTTCATGCACCCGTTGCACGGTGACTTGCTGGTGGTCCATTGACATGAATTGCCGATTTAGTTACAATCGGAGTGGAACCATTAGGAAATAAATAGGGTCAAGTACCAAAAACTGCAAAGCATCTGATGGACCGTTCCGGCTTTTGGTACTTGACCCCTTTTCCCCTTCCCTTTTGTAAATTGACTCAAGGAGACCTGACTATGCGTTGTCCCGGCAATCGACTTAGCCGCCGCAATCTATTAACGATTGGAGCGATCGGTGGAGTGGGCTTAACGCTCGGCGATTTCTTTCGCATGGAAGCTCGAGCCGATCAAAAGCATTATGAAACCAAGGAGGGGACGGCGAAGAGCGTCATCTATATCTTTCTTCCAGGCGGAATGGCTCATCAGGAAACGTTTGATCCTAAGCCGTATGCTCCGCTTGAGTATCGAGGTCCTCTGAACAGTATCGAGACCAGCCTCCCGGGCGTGAGGATTTCGGAATTGCTTCCCAATCTGGCGAAAGTCATGGACAAAGTTACGATTTGTCGGTCGATGACGCATGGCGAAGCGGCGCACGAACGCGGGACGCACAATATGTTTACGGGGTATCGTCCCAGTCCGGCATTGCAATATCCAAGTATGGGCAGTGTGGTGTCGCACGAGTTCGGACCAAAAAACAATCTCCCTCCTTATGTCTGTGTGCCGAATCAACCCAATGAATATGCGGGCTCAGGTTACTTGAGTTCATCCTATTCCGGATTCAGTTTGGGAGATGATCCGGCACGGAACGGTTTTAAAGTGCGGGACTTGTCATTACCCGGTGATATCGATGTTGATCGGTTTCAGCGTCGGCGAAAATTATTAGATGTGGTGAATCACCACTTCGATCAAACCGAAAAAGCTGACGCCTTGGGAGCCGTCGATTCGTTTTATCAACGGGCCTATAACCTGATTAGTTCACAGGCGGCTCGAGATGCGTTTGATATCGATCAAGAGGATGCTGCGGTCCGGGATCAATATGGCCGCAATCAGGCCGGTGCTAGAATGCTGTTATCGCGACGATTGGTCGAAGCCGGCGTCCGATTTGTCACAATGGTTTATGGTGGTTGGGACATGCATGATAACATTAATCAAGGCATGCGAGGCCAGTTGCCACCGTTCGATCAGGCTTTAGCGACTCTAATAACAGACCTCGATCAACGTGGCCTGTTGGATTCAACGTTGGTTTGTGTCGGCTCTGAATTTGGTCGGACGCCCAAAATCAACTCAACTGCCGGTCGGGATCACTGGCCAAAAGTCTATAGCATTTTGATGGCTGGTGGTGGCATCAAGCGAGGCACCATTTACGGTAGCAGCGATTCAACCGCGAGTGAACCGCAAGATAATCCGCTGACCGTGGAGGACTGGGCAACTACGATTTATCATTGCCTGGGAATTACTGCTGACAAGGAATTAATGGCTCCCGGTGACCGGCCAATTGAGATCGTCGACGGTGGAAAGTTGATTAGTGACCTGCTGATCTAACACTTCGTCAAGGCTTGACGTTTAGGTCGGGTACGGCGAGTTTATTCTCGAATGGTCACAAAAAACATTGGAACCCAGCCCGTTTTGGAGGATCTTGGATGCCATTCAGGGTGGCGGCGTTTTCTCATTTGATGACCCGAGTCTTGGATTTGGATATTTCTGGCCTTTCAAAGTCGGAGATCAGCCTTCGTCGATCAATAAATTTAGTTATAATAGATAGATGTGAAAATTCGGTTGCCTGGCACGACGTAGCGTCGAATGGTTGCGACGGGTCAGAGAGGTGAATTGGATCATTGGTTGAGATAACAGATAACATTAGACCCTCGTCTTCACTTCGCCGTTTCCAAAATGAAATTATCTCGGATTGTTCTGCTTGCGATCACGATGTTTGCAAGTTTACCGGTTTTTGCGACGGGTACCCTCCCCTCTTCTCCGCAGCTTAATTTGATTTTGCCGCGCGGTGTGCAACGGGGGCACGAGCATGTTTTGAACTTTCGTGGTGCTCGACTGGAGGATGCGGAAGAGGTTTTCCTTTACGATCCGATCGGAGTTGAAGTCAAAAGCATTGAGGTTGTCGACGCCGCAAACATAAACGTCACGATTATTGTGGCGGAAGACTGCCGAATCGGCGAGTTTATGGCACAGATTCGCACGCGCTCTGGTGTCTCTGAATTCCGTTCTTTTTTCGTCGGTTCTTTGCCTGCCATCGCCGAGGTTGAGCCGAACTCCGAGTTCGACCAGCCCCAGCGAATTGATCTGAATGTCACGGTTGATGGAATCTGCACAAGCGAGGATGTGGACTACTATGTTGTCACTTGCCAGAAAGGCCAGCGACTTAATGTCGAGATCGAAGGAATTCGACTCGGAACGACGTTTTTCGATCCATTTATTGCTGTCTTTGACAAAGACCGATTTGAATTGGCAGTGTGCGATGATTCGCCGTTCACCAAGCAAGATGCCTACATATCCATGATCGTACCTGAGGACGGTGACTACACCATCTTGGTACGGGACTCAGCCTACCTGGGATCGGCGACATCGTACTATCGATTACACGTCGGCACGTTCCCCCGACCAACCGTAGCGTTTCCGGGAGGGGGTAAGACTGGCGAATCCTTGTCCGTTCGATTTGTTGGTGATGCTGCTGGCGATGTCGTGAACGAGATCACCGTGCCTGAACAGAACCTGGGTCCAACGACGATTGCTGTGACCGATGCTCTCGGGGTGAGTCCGTCGCCTGTGAGTTTTAACTTTTCCGATTTGGACAATTTCATGGAGGTCGAGCCGAACGACGATTTTGATCAGGCAAACGTATGCGTGTTGCCGATTGCCTTGAACGGAATTATCCACGACGCCAACCAGGTTGATTGGTTCAAGTTTGAAGCAAAGAAGGACGCAGTCTATGACATCGAATGTTATGCTCGAAGACTTTGTTCCGGACTGGATGCGGTCATTAATATTTACAATTCCGAGAAACAGGATGTCGTCGGCAATGATGATGGCCGCGGCCTGGACGCTTATTTGCGATGGACCTGTCCCGCCGATGGCGAATACTATTTGCGTGTCCGTGATCATTTGAATCGCGGTGGTCCTGATTTTGTTTATCGCGTTGAGATCGCCCCTCCGAAACCGCAACTGACCATCGGCATTCCCCGTGTCGATCGATATTCCCAATACCGACAGAGTGTTTTCGTACCTCAGGGTGGGCGATTTGCGACCCAATTCTCGGTGACTCGAGTCAACTTTGGGGGCGAGGTGGGAATCGATCCGTCTGGGTTACCTCAAGGCGTAACGATGGTTGGTGGGCCCACGGTCGGCAATTTGGGTATGATGCCGATCGTATTTGAAGCCGCAGAAGACGCACCGATTGGCGGTGCCCTGGTCGATGTGATTGCACGGCATACGGAAAACGCAGAGATACATGGGGTCTACTCGAATATTGCTGATTTCGTGTTAGGTCCACCGAATAATGCCCGCTACATTGCCGGGACCGTTACTAAACTTCCCATCATCGTCGTCGAGCGTTTGCCGTTTAAGCTGGAAATGATTCAGCCCAAGGCACCACTGGTGCGGGAGGGGCGTATCGCAATCAGGGTCGTTGCCCATCGGGATGAAGGTTTCACCAAACCGATTCAATTACAGTTTCCGTTTCTTCCTCCAGGAGTTGGCTCAAGTGGAACGGTAGCCATTCCCGAAGGTGAAAATGAAGCGGTCTTCCCGTTGAATGCCAATGCCCAGGCTCAATTGGGTGATTGGCAAGTCTACGTGCTCGGCTCGGCTGATGTTGGCGGACCGGCCTGGCAAGCAACTCAAATGGCAACCTTGAAAATTGCGGACCGTTACTTGACCGTCGACATCAGTCCGGCGGCTTGCGAACAAGGTCAAACAACCACGGTGATCTGCAAGGTGAATCCATTGAACGAATTTACCGGCGCTGGGACTGCAGAACTCATTGGACTTCCGCATGAGGCCGCAAGCGAGAAATTGGAAGTAACCCCAGGGATGCAAGAACTGCATTTTAAGGTGACAACTACCGGGAACACCCCCCCAGGAAAACACAAGGGAGTCTTCTGTCAACTCACGGTGATTGAGCAGGAGGAGCCGGTGATTGCGGTTGCGGGACGAGGCGAATTGCAAGTCGATGTCCCCTTGCCACAACCCACCGCAACGGAACCGGTCGCGGCGACGCCACCAGAGGCTGCCCCACCTGCAGAAAAGCCGTTAACCCGACTGGAGAAATTGCGACTCGAAGCACAAAAGCTCCGTGATGCAAGAAACAAAAAAAATGAAAATCAGTAGTTTTAAGGAAACCTTCATGTCAACGCAGCCCGATCGATCGATCCATTTTACACGGTGCTTTTTGGCTACCTTCTGCTTGGCCTGCTGGTCGTTGGTAAACAGTCAATTGCTGGTCGCTTGCGATGAACGTGATGATGCTGCAGCGGCGACTGCGGCTGCGGCGGAACTGGAAAAGTCAGAGTTCCTCAAATCAGTAACCGAAATTAAGGTCTTTCCTGCGCGAGTCGAGTTAAATCATGCCGGCGACCGTCAAATGCTGATCGTTCAGGCAGTTCTGAACAATGGCTTGACGGTGGACGTAACGGATCAGGTCAATTGGCTGGTTGTCAATGAAGGATTGGTTCGTCGCGATCAATCAACTCTCCATCCAATCGACGATGGTGAGACACAAGTAGTCGCCGAGTTGGGAGAACATAAGTTCGATGTCGCGGTCGCGATCACCGGGGCGAAATCAGAGAAACCGGTTAGCTTTCTCCTTGATGTGATGCCAATTTTTATGGTCGCCGGTTGCAATGCAGGCAGTTGTCACGGTGCGGCAAGGGGTAAAGATGGTTTCAATTTGTCGTTGTATGGCTTCGATCCTCAGGGAGATTACCATCGATTGACTCGCGAGTATGTAGGGCGCCGAATCGATTTAGCGGTACCTGATGAGTGCTTAATCGTCGAAAAGGCGACCGGCAACGTCCCGCATACTGGAGGTGGACCGCTCGCCAAGGGGAGTGAACATTACGAAACGCTGATTCGCTGGCTCGAAGCGGGAGCAGTTGCCGATTCGGGACCGGTTCCGGATGTTATCGAACTTCAACTATTTCCACCAGGTGCCGTACTGGACGGTGAA
>JBGTDM010000206.1:0-9967 GCA_041748315.1 Pirellulaceae bacterium | reverse complement strand
ATTGCCCCGTGATGCATTCGAAGTTCGTACTCCGAACTCTCAATTCGAACTCTAACTCTCGATGGCGAATCCCTTTTAAATGACCGGGGAAGTTGGTCCGAAGTCATGTGACGACCCGGTGAGGCGCGTCAAATACATCATTCACGTCTGTGAATGAAACTACGAGTGACCCGGTTGACATTGAATCGATCAATTGTGCCATCAAAAGAACGACCTGTTGATGGCATGCTCGTGCTAACGTACCGGGGATGTTAAGTAAAATTGATATAATCGTAACAACTGCATAATTTGAATGATCCGCTATCGTTCGAAAATTCGATAAACTCGAACAATCATCTTCTCTTAAATCGTCAAGCTAGCAACGAATTTATTCTTTAGGTCAGCCCGAATGGTGTCAAGGATTATCGACAGAACGGCAGGCCCGATCAGGATATTTCGATATTCGACTGGTTTGTTGGTTTTTTACCTGGCATCAAATCTAATTGCCAATGCCTCGTGCCAGAATCACGATCCTGTAACCGCTGACGAACTTCACAATGGCGTTCAGCGCATGGAAGCCTACATTGAGCAACTGGAAAATGATCGGCTGGAAACAAAACAGGCATCGCAGGAATCCGAATCGGAGTCAACCGACACAGGGGAGGAAAAGGACCAGGAGGAAAAGAAACCTGAATGGTACGAAAAGATTAAACTGCGTGGGTACACTCAATTCAGATACAATTATCTGACCCATCGGGAGGCCGGCTCAGCGCCTAGCAATCATGCTGGCGATTCATCGATCGGTCCCGATCAAGAGTTTTTGATCCGCCGCGCTCGACTGGTCTTATCTGGCGACGTCAGCGATCACCTGTCAGTCTATTTTCAGCCCGACTTTGCCAGCACGCCTGACGGTTCGGTGAGCAAATTGCTCTTCGTGCAGGTCCGTGATTGGTATGGCGATATCCACCTGGACCGCGAGAAAGTCCATCGGTTGCGTGTGGGCCAGTCAAAGATCCCATACGGCTGGGAAAACCTGCAATCCAGCGCGAACCGTCTGTACCTGGACCGCAACGATGCATTCGAAACCGGCACGAAAGACGGACGGGACGTAGGAGTATTTTACTACTTGACGCCACCGTGGGCACAAGAGACCTTCAAATTCATTTCCGATGAGGGACTGAAGGGGTCGGGAAACTATGGGGTGTTCGGGTTGGGTGTGTACAACGGTCAAGGGGGCTCGCTGAGAGAATTCAACGATGAGCTCCACATGGTATCGAGACTGACTCTGCCTGTCACCAATCGAAATGGTCAGATCTTCGAGTTTGGAATTCAAGCCTTCACGGGTCGCTATGTCGTCCTTGGCGCTCCGATCTCTCCATTGGGAGTCGGGCCTGCCGCGACGCCGCTGGGGACTCGCCGACTTGCTTTTGGTGAGGAAGGGTTGTTAGACCAACGTTTGGGATGGTCATTTATCCAATATCCTCAACCATTCGGGTTCCAAGCTGAATATACGATCGGACGGGGACCTGAGTTGAACGCGGCTCAAACATTAGTCGAACGTGGATCGTTACACGGCGGCTATCTCATGGCGAACTATCGGTATATCACTCCATGTCATGGTGAGTTCTGGCCGTTTATCCGTTATCAGATTTATGAAGGGGGCTATAAAACGGCTCCAAACGCTCCCAGTAGTTCCATTCGCGAATGGAATATGGGGGTCGAGTGGCAGATCAAAAAGGAGCTTGAGTTGGTCTGCGAGTATCTGATTACGGATCGCACGAATCTTCAAGCCCGATCCAGCGGACCGTCGTACAATCAATTTGACGGTCATGTCCTTCGTTTTCAGTTGCAAATCAATTATTGAACTGAACCTGGAATCTGATTGGCGAATCGCTTTCCAACGACTTGCATCGCGATTTAATTCTGGCTTGTTCCCAGTCCCCCTTTCGCTGTCTGTATTCAATCGACAAAAACAAATTCGCTGAGGTTGAACAAAACACGACAGTAGTTTTCCAAGCCATGTTCACGAGCATAGACTTCTAAGTCAGCCTGCTCTTCGACCGCAGGGGCACGTCCGGTGACCCATTTGAATCCTGCCGATACTTGTTCATGTAACGTCGCATGATTTGCCGCCAACTGTTCCGCAAAATTCTCGGCCATGGTCAATGTGAATCGATTGTTTAGCAATGACAGGGCTTGCAAGGACGTCAGCGTTTCATCGCGGCGCGGGACACTTTGAGATGAATCGGCGCAATCGAGCGTGGTCATCCAGGGATCCGGCTGCGACCGAACCACAAATCGATAAACACTGCGGCGATGGGTCTGTTGATCGCTTGGATCGAACAAATGGTAGTGGTAGTGAGGTGAATGTTCGGTTTTATCCAGCTTGAACAAATAGTAGCCTGTGCCGCCCATCGTTAAATTCAGCCGCCCGCTGACCAACAATATCGAATCGCGAATCTCTTCCGCCGTCAACCGTCGCCGGTTCATTCTCCACAAATATCGATTGGATGCATCCACTTCGGTCAACTCAGGGCGATCCGCTGAGGACTGGCGATAGGCCGCACTCGTGACGATTAAACGATGTAAACCACGCAACGATTGTGGCCCATCACGAAACTCGCAAGCGAGCCAATCCAACAGTTCCGGATGTGATGGGAGTTGCCCCATGCGACCAAAATCATTCGGTGTTTCCACGATGCCATTGCTAAAGTGAAACAGCCACACTCGATTGACAATGGTCCGCCAGGTCAGCGGGTGATTCCGATCGGTGACCCATCGAGCTAATGCTGCCCGCCGATCCCCCTCGTCGTGCCCACTCGGTAAACTCAAGTCGGCTTGATCATCAACCGATAATGGAATCACTCCCGGAGTCGCCAAGTCTCCAGGCTGACCCACGTTACCTCGATGCAGCACAGTGATGTGGCGGGGAGTACCACGAGTCGGTTGAAAATTTCCTTCCGGCAAAAACTCGGTCGCGGCGGCATACACCTGCTTACCGGTGGGGAGTGCGATTATTTCCTGATCGATGGTCTCAATTTGTTGACGCAATGACTTCTTCGTGTCGCGACGCTCCGGCGTATCGATCTGCAATATCCGGGAATGATACGCTGACAACGCGCTTCGCAAAGCATCGATCTGCTCAAAGTCCTGAAATGTCGGCCATCGTTGATCAATCAGGTTAACAAGTCTCCAACGAGGCGGACCTTCAATCGAATCCAATGCCGTCAATTCGCCATCCATCGCAATGTTGGTTCCACGTTCATCGAAGACCTGCAATTCAGCTAAGGCAAAAATATAGTCCTCTTGTCGAAGTGCCAGTTGATTCGCTGTAATGCGGATCACTTGCGATTTTACAGGCTGTTCGAATTCGATCGTAAGCGGTTGCATGACGACGCGCTCTCCATCGATTGCAGAATACTGATGGAGCAAGCGAAGTTTATCAGTCGAAATATCCCGACTCGTGACCGTCATGGACTCGGGAAATCCGAATCCAACACCGATGTCGGCGAAGGTATCAAAACAAGGATACAACGTGATCTGTTTAATACGTTGCTCGGACTTAAATGCGATTTCGATCCATTTTTCAGTATCGGCGGTGGAAGCGAGTTGGCTGTGGTACCCGTATTCTATCGGCAGGTCCAACAGTTGAACTCGCGATTTTAATTCGCGAATCTGGTGTTGCTGTTCAGCCAGTGCTTCGTCGACCTCACGACGTATCGTCGCTTCGAGCCGGGCGAGATTCTCTGCAGCTTCGCGACGCTTCGTTAATAGTTTCTGTCGCTGCAATTCGATCAGCGGATCGGTCGCATAGACTCGATCAGCGCGGTCCAAAGCGGCAAATATAGCTTGCAAACCATAGTATTGTTCCTGGGTCACTGGATCGAATTTGTGATTATGGCAGCGAGCACATTGTACGGTCGTACTGCAAAAAACGTTGAATGTGGCGGATACCATCTCGTCACGATCGAGATTGCGGGCTTCTTTACCATCCAACTTGGCTTCCGGGACCTCGACATGACCGATAAAATCCCAGGGCCCAGCGGCGATGAATCCCAACCCCAAGACACCGTCTTCCGTTCCGGGATAGAGCACGTCACCGGCTAATTGCTCGGATACAAATTGAGAATAGGGCTTGTCCTCATTGAACGAGCGAATCACGTAGTCGCGGTAAGGCCAAGCGTTGGGTCGCAACTTGTCTTTGTCATAGCCACAAGTATCCGCATATCGAACGACGTCCAGCCAATGTCGTCCCCAATGCTCGCCATATCGGGGAGAGTGCAGCAACCGATCGACCCATTTCTCATAAGCCAAAGGATCCGAATCGCGAATAAATTCATCCAGTTCTGCTGGCGTTGGGGGCAAACCGGTCAGGTCATAACAGACTCGCCTAAACAGAGTTTGTCGATCGGCCTCGACCGACGGGGATAGACCATGCTCGTGTTGACTCGCCAAAATAAAAGCGTCGATTGGATTTCGAATCCAACCGGCGTCCCTCGCACCGATCGGAAATGTCGGGACGTTCGGACGCACAAGCGGTTTTAAGGACCACCAGTCAAAGTCGTTGATGACCGGCTCGGAAAGAGCGTGGTCGTCAGGCCATCGAGCCCCTTCCTCGATCCACAAGGAAATTGCCGCCACATCTTCCGGCGAAAGCGGGTGACCGTTTTTTGGCATTGAAGCGGGTGAACCTTCGGCATGCGTGATCACATCCACCAGCAGACTAAAGTCTGGATCTCCAGGTTCGACAAATCTGCTTTCAATGAACTCAGCACGTGTTTCGAGTGAGAACTCCCCCGCCTTATCAATAGAATTGTGGCAATGCAAACAGTGTGTTGAAAACAGCGGTGCGATTCGTTCCCGGAATAGATCGTCGGCATTTGTTTGCTGTAAAACCGTCGGCAACACAAACCAGGCGACAATCAGGGAACGGTAGCCGAGGATATCTTTGAAAGCAGTCATCACTGCATTGATCCTGAGGTTCGGTGACTTTCATTTGCTTATTGGTTTGAGGCAATTCATTGTATGCAAAGGATCTGCAAAAAAAAATCACCTGCACTTACCAATTGTACATGGGCGTTGGCGAATACGAATCCGAACTCGCCTGTTTTTCGCATAATCATTCACCGCCGTCCCGAACGATGACAGATGCTCGCATCACACGACAGAACGGGTGTCGAGCGGTTAGAAACCGAGAGGTAACATTTCTCAAACCCAGGCACCCATGGTTTGGAGGGGGGGAGAGGTCGGAGGCATAATTTCCACAAAACGAGCCGGCTCAGAAACAGGCTCCCTTTGGACCTCACCCACAGCGCGAGCCAAGTTACTTGCGGTCATTCCACTCATTGATGGTGATCACACCGTCACCATTACGGTCGATTCGATTGAATTCGGCGATTTCATCCACGGTTAATTTCGATGCGAATTCGATGAGCTGGATTTGTCCATCCCCATTTTTATCCATCTGCGTGAACTCTCTCGTCAAGCGTTCCCGCCGTAGATTAACGGCATCGTCGGTCAGGGGGACTCGCTGTTCCTCCGAACCGATCACAATATTCTCGATCGATCGGAGATCGCGAATGATACGATTCTCGGGCTCGTCCTCAACAGTTCGATTGCGCGTTGAGCCACGGCTCGCTCCCCCTCGATTCCGTGTCGATCCATCCCTACCGGTAGAGTTTGCAGCCGAATTTGAAGTATCCGTGGAAGACCCAGAGGATTCGCCAGATTCTCCCCGATTTCCAGAGACGTAGGCCAATAATTCATCGTAGGTGACTTTGCCATCCTTATCCGTATCGGCCTTTTTCATAATTCCGATTTTATCGAGTTCATCACCGTCGATGACACCGTTCTTGTTGGTGTCGTGTTGCTCGAGCGTCGACTTCACATATCTCACAAACTGATCCATGCTGCCGCCGGATCGATTGGTTCTAGGTGTCGATTCGGTCCGGCCACGTCCTTGTGCATCTGGCGTTGATCGTTCGTCTGCCTGCGCCGGCTGTTGATTCCGACCCGCAAATCTCCGCCCTTCATTTTGCTGGTTCGTCCCGCGTTCGTTGTTCGATTGTGCCCCGCGGCGATTATTGTCATTGTCATTATTATCGCCACCACGTCGCGATCGATCACCGCTTCTTGCCTGATATCGTTTCGCCAATTCGATCATGCTGATTTGGCCATCGTTGTTCTGATCAAATTCTTCCCAGGAAGGGTTCCCCCAAGGGATTTCGGCAATTTCACTCGCGTCAAGAAGTCCATCTTTGTTCTTGTCGTATTGTTCAAAAGTTCGTTCGACTTGCTGATCGATATCCCGACCAAACTGTTCTCGAATTGAAATCATAGATTCCAAAACCTGATCATCCGTCAATCCGAAACCTGGAATACGGTTGGTCTTATCCGATGAAACCTCGACGCCAAAACCAGGGAGATCGGTTCTGGTTATCGACTCGCCAAAACCAGGTACTCGACGAGGGAGTTTTGCGAATTCTTCGTCTTCCCGTTGCTTTTGCTGTTCCAGACGTTCTTGATTGACTTTTGCGACCACTTGGGCAATCACGACCGGTCGAGTCACATCAATTTCC
Organism: Pirellulaceae bacterium; assembly: GCA_041748315.1. Lineage (GTDB taxonomy): Bacteria > Planctomycetota > Planctomycetia > Pirellulales > Pirellulaceae > CALMEE01. The sequence goes on along the minus strand of JBGTDM010000206.1, from coordinate 3,410 downwards.
ATCCGTTCCAGAAACCGTCCATCTCGCTCATTGATTTCGTTTGGTTCTAGAACACCGTTATTGTTGCGATCGCGCTGCTGCAGCCATTCTTCAACGTTAAATTCGCGTCGGCGTCTCTCTTGACCATAGCTGAAGTCCGCCAGCAAGACACCGAGCAACGTCATTAAAACGATCCACGTTGGTTTGATTCTGAAATTCATTGTCATTGGATAGGCTTAAAAATTTGAACGTCGAAATGGCCTGAACAGTCGATCCAGCTTTGTATTTAACCAAGATTCTGGCCGAAAGTATCTTAAAATATTGGAGATGAACCGAAAGTTAACGGGACTTCGCCATCACCGGTCGATGACGTAAATCACCAGAAATCACAGAAATGTTAAGGATCTCGCGATCCGAAGGCAATTTTATGGTCAACAGGAGACCGTACGACCAAACTCAAACGATTTGACCGGAAAAACCCAGTAACCGATAATAGTTGCAGATGTGGGCACGTAATATTGTTGCTCCCGGGGTCGCCGCTAGCTTCGTTGGTTGAATTTGATGTCGCCAAGTTCGGTAACAAAATACCTCGATGATTCACGACAGTTGCTTGCACCAGATTGAGACGCCGACGAAATCGTATTGATTCAGTTAATTTTAACCATCGATTGAGAGCTTCTCCATGCAGCACCGTTGTCCGAAATGTCATCAGCGAATCATGCGGATTGTCGATGGTTGCCCCTATTGCCATTGGTCGTTTACCGACTCAATCGAGTCCAACTCTGAAGGTTCAATGATGCCCTTGATGGAGCAACCTGTCGAACCGGAACTTGAACTCACGCAGACTGCCATGCATCTAGAATTGGCGATGGATCTTATCGAGGAACGGAATTTCGCGTCCGCACTCGAATCATTGAACCGAGCCATTGTGGAGGCCGGTGCCGTCGATCTGGCGCAATGCCATGCGTTGCGAGGCTTTGTCAATTTGAAGTTGCAGAATTTCGATGCGGCGCTCGATGATTGTTCAGAATCGATTCGGCAGCGAGGTGAAGATGCTGAGACGCTTTCCTGGCGAGCGGCAGCTTATGGCGAAAAAAATCAATGGAGACTCGCATTTGCCGATTTAATTGCCGCCAAACGGATTGCGCGCGAACCAGAACAGATCAACAAGTTGCTCGAAACGTACTCAGAACCAGCCCTGGAATCGTATCGGCAACAAGTCAAAAACGGAGAATCGAGTAGTGAATTGTTTTTTGATCGGGGTCAAGTCTACTATACGATCGGGAACTTTGAAAATGCTCGACGTGATTTTAAGTTGGCGTTGGACGAGGACCCTAAATCTGAGAGAGCATCGGTCGGCTTGGCAGAACTGGAATTAATCCTGGGTAACTATGCTGCGGCCGAGCAGCATGCCAGCAAGGCCCTCACCTCGGGAAAGAGCTTGCGGTTGCGAGCGTTGCGAATTCGTGCACAGTCCATTTCAAGAGCGGGTGATTTGAAACGCGCTAAACGCGATATCGAGTTGATGCGGGAATTGTGTGACGAAACCGCCGAAGGGTTTGTCGAGTGCGCCAAATTACATGAAGAAATTCGTGACTTTTCCGCCGCCATTGAGGACCTGACATTGGCGATCCAAATCAATAATTTCCACGCACAGGCGATACGATTACGGGGCGATCTGTATTCTCATTTGCACAATTACGAGTTGGCCGCCCAGGACTATAGCGTTTACCTCGAGTTGGTCCCGAATGATTTGGATATTCGATTGGCGCGAGCCGAAGTCAACATCCATCGAAATCGCCTGGGGCCCGCTCTTGCAGATTTTAACCTGGCACTGAAACAGGACGACATCAATGCGGCGGCGTTTCTCGGTCGCAGCGAAGTTTACCTGAGGTTGGAGGAGTTGGAATCGGCAGAAACTGACTGCCAAAAGGCGATCCGACTCGACTCGCGTAATCCAGATGCGCATTTTGTGCGAGGGAGAATTCTTTCGGCGGCCGCAAAACAGTCAGACGACGACAATTCGTCGTTGTCGCCGTTAGCACACGACCGTTTCATCACAGCCGAGGAGTCCTTTTCCAAAGCGATCGAGCTATTTGACGAGCGTTCACCACAACGTGCCGAGTGTCACTACTTGCGCGGCATTGCGCGATACGAGCAACAAAAATTCTACAAGGCTTTGGAAGACTTTGGCGCGGCGATTCAAATTCGGCCCAATCATCCAGGGTCGTTTGTTTGGTCGGCCGTTGTCTCAGCTAAACTTGAAAGCTGGCGCGATGCGATCGAGTTTCTTCAGCAGGCTGTCGTATTGCGCCCCAGCGCGGCTCATCAATATTTAAAACTTGGCCAAGGCGCAGCCGAAAAGGCTGTCAAACACTACGACAAATTGATTGCTTCCGGCAGTACCAAGCCGGAACTGTTTGAGAACCGGGGCCTGGCATTGGAGTTTCTAGGTCGTCATGAATTGGCAATCAATGACTTTACAGTTGTCCTGCGCGATCGACCTGATCGCGATCAAGTGCGAATTCGTCGCGCCGCCCTGTACCAGCAGAGCGGCACCTATGAGCTGGCCATCGAAGAATTGACGCGCGTCCTGCAGCATGACAAGCGCAACCATGCAGCGCGCTATCAGCGAGCGATTGCTCGCAGTAAGGCTGGAATCGTGGAGAAAGCCGAGAAGGATATCGAACGCGCCATTGCCGCCGACAATAGCCAGGGCCGATACTGGGTATTTCGCGGGGAATTGTTATTTAAACGGCATCAGTACTCACAGGCCATTGCCAGCTTCGACCGAGCCATCGCCATCGATCCAACCGACTATGCCGCATTGAACCATCGGGGTCACGCTTGGTTGAAATTGGGACAGGCGCTACGGGCGATTTCGGATTTCACCCAGTCGTTGCAGGCTCATCCAAGACAACCTGCCATTGTTGCTCAACGGGGTCAGGCCTATCTCCGAAACGAACAATACGAGTTGGCCAATCACGACTTTGAGTTGGCGTTAACTCATGATCAGTCGCTGATCCGTGCCTATTGCGGTCGGGCTTCCTGTTTGGCCCACCAAGGTCAATATGAAGAAGGACTGATTTGGCTGACCAAACAGATTCAACGATTTCCGCGAGGACGGAGTCTGGCTGAATTATTGATGGCACGTGGCAAAATATATTACCAGATGAGCCGGTTTCCTCCCGCGATTTCTGATTTCACGATGGTCATCGCATTAGAACGCGGAAATCGGCTGGCCGAGGCAGCCGCACGATGTGCACGAGCAGTGGCCCTCGTTCAACATGGGCAACTCGTAAAAGCCGAAAAAGAGTTTCGCAAAGTACTCCAGGAAGTCCCCGAGCATGATGGTGCCAAACTGGCTGCCGAATGGCTAAGCAACGGCGAGGGGTTGCGGCCAGCGATTTTAACTCCTCCGCAACACGAAG
>JBGTDM010000205.1:0-2599 GCA_041748315.1 Pirellulaceae bacterium | reverse complement strand
TGTTAAACAATCATGTCATGGGATACCAATGTTGATCAAAGATTTTCCTCCAATGGGCGTCTACGAGACGCTATTCAAATTCGTCGATGCAACGGGACAATACATGGGCTCGGAAGGAACCCATCCCTGGGCACAAGGCTTTCCGATCACGACCCAGCTTCCTGGCGGTCCGGAAATACCGCTTCAAGTCGAATTCTCGGCAAACGATCTCAAGTACCCTCAAGCAGCCGGCAACGACGCGCTACGAGGAGCAATTGCTAACTACTACAACCATTTCTATGGAGCCGACCTGAGCGAGGATAACGTCTGTGTGTTTGCGGGTGGTCGTCCGGGCATTTTGGCGGTGTTGGCCTTTCTGCAATCGAATGTCCACGTGCTGATTGAAGAGACCGAATACACACCCTATTGGGATATGCTGAAACTGTTCGACACTCCATACAGCGTGATTCCCAGCAATCCGCAGAACTCGTTCAAGCCACAACTTACCGACTACCAGGAATTGTCAGCCAAAGTTACCGGGCGCTGTCTGATGATCAAGAGCAATCCCTGTAATCCAACCGGAGTCACTTGGCGAGGGGAAGCTCTGAAACAATTTGTTGAGTTCTGTTTTAAAGAAGGACACGGAGCGATCATCGATGAAGCTTATGAATTCTTCAACGCTGGTGGAGCTGAGAGCGCGCTCAAGCACATTCGTTCAATTGACGAATCGGATTTGTTTGTTGTCGGTGCAGCCACCAAAGGACTGCAAGTACCTGGCATTCGTATTGGTTGGGTCGTCGCATCCAAAGAACATATAAGAATTTTCAGAAACTTTTCGTCCATTGGTATGGGAGGTGTTTCGCGATTGTCGCAGATCATGGCAACAACCTTATTGCAAATCGATCGAGTCACGAAGGCTCGCAACGCAGTTCAAACATTCTTTGACGAACAACGACAACGATATCAAACTGGATTAAGCGACCTGGGGGTCGAACTGTTTACAGGTGATGGCGGCTTTTATCATTGGGGGCGATTGCCCAATGGCATATCGGCGGAAGCCTTTAATGAACGCTTATTTGAACATCGCGCGGCAGTTTTACCGGGCACGCTTTGCGATATGCAACGTCGCGGAGCCGACTCGCCACTCGCCAATTTTATCCGATTCTCGTTCGGTCCGATCCAAGCTGACACGTTTGAATCGAATTTGGAAATTATGCAAAACTGCTTGGAACACGCGGTCGAACCAGCGTGATTTAAATCTAAGAAGTTCAGAAACTGCTTTGAGCCTACGTACGTCCGCTCGATTCGGCATCCTATCAGCAATCTCCCCTAATCAAAGGAGCTGGCATCAAGCACTTCTCCACCGCGAATCGTTCCCATGGCGCGCCAAACGCTCAAATCAATTCCGGCATAAATCGAACGCGCCGAGCCATCCAGGAAACTTACGTTGACAAGATTGCCCGAGTGATAACTTCGAGCCGTGATCGCCGCATAGGTGGGTTGCGTCAAACTTTTACCCTCTTGAATCGAATTAAAATCAATGTCGTAGAGTTGGCCGTCATGGTGATAGGCAACTTTGGTATTCGGAGGATAAACGGTCGTCATTCCACTATGATGAACACGCCCGTCAGGCCACTCGGTATGTCCGGTATTATCGTTGAGTAAGGCCCCTAATTTTAGATCAGCAGCCATCCCGTCAAACGCGTCGGCATCGGACGGTGGAATTTCGCCTGGATCGGCAGTGTTGCGAATGTAGGATGTAAATGCCTTGACTTCAGAAACGCAAATCGTGGAACTGGTACCATCAGGAATATTGCGGACTCGACTATTAACGTAAAAGGGACCATCACCTTTGCGTTGTCCGGTTGGATCATAAACCAGCCAAGTCCCCATATTGAATCCATAGTTCTGCGGATAGACGTAAGGACGGCCATTCTTGGTCCGCACCAGGTCATTGACCTCACTTGGGCAAATGAACATCGGAATTCGCAATGTGGGCACGTCTGTATGCGTTTGGGCATCCCATGCGACCTGAAGGTCAACTTGATTGTAAGCGTTCCCCTGCTCGCATAACGGAAGAATCCGTCCATGAATTGACCAGGAACCATTGTTGCCGGAAAGCATTGTTCCGGGAGTGATCACGAAGCTGGGCGGGTAGTGCCTGCGCCCCGAATAGTAATTCTGGGTCGCCAAATTGATTTGTCGCAAATTATTCAAACAGCTGCTTCGCCGAGCCGCCTCACGAACGGCTTGCACGGCAGGCAGCAACATCGCCATTAAGATACCAATAATGGCGATGACAACCAGAAGTTCAATCAACGTAAACGCAGTTCGATCGATGCGCATTTACCACTTTCCTTTCCCATCACACGGAGCACCCCGGAAAATATCCCAGTTCGAACAATCATTGACGAAACGGGATATTATACTGATTTATCATACCCTGGTCCAACGGCAAAAGGAACTTCTGTTGTCTGGGGGGTGCATGAAGCTTAATGCGAGTTTGAAATTGGTCTGGTCATTTTTGGGTTGAAATTGGAAACTGAATGGCAGTCCTAGCGGGAAGCTGGGGGATTTAATGCCAACCAGGAAGGAAAGTATCATGTTCGGATCCGATCAA
>JBGTDM010000204.1:0-1887 GCA_041748315.1 Pirellulaceae bacterium | reverse complement strand
ATTTGACTGGCCAGTTTGTTCGCGATGTTGAGTTTCCAGGGATCGGTACGGCGTCCGGTTTCGGGGGTAAAAAGGATGAAACGGAAACCTTCTATTCGTTTAGCAGTTTTGCGACGCCCCCAAGTATCTATCGATATGATCTCGTCACGGGGGAAAGCCAACTATTGCGGCAATCCGATGTCAAGTTTGATCCTGCCGACTATTTGGTGACGCAAGTCTTCTACCACAGTAAAGATGGAACTAAAATCCCGATGTTTATTGCGCATCGCAGAGGCATCGAGCTGGATGGAACCCATCCGACCCTATTGTATGGTTATGGCGGTTTCAACATTTCATTGACTCCTGGATTTTCAATTTCCAGACTTCAATGGATGGAAATGGGTGGCGTCTTTGCCATGGCGAATCTGCGCGGTGGAGGCGAATATGGCGAAGAATGGCATCAGGCAGGTACAGCAACCCAAAAGCAAAATGTGTTCGATGATTTCATTGCCGCAGCTGAGTTTCTAATTGAAAACAGGTACACGGCTCCCGAACACCTGGGAATTCAAGGAGGGAGTAATGGTGGATTGTTGGTTGGCGCCGTAATGTGCCAGCGTCCAGAGTTGTTTGGAGCCTGCTTGCCCGCCGTCGGCGTCATGGACATGCTCAAGTTCCAGAATTGGACTGCGGGCCGCTACTGGGTTGACGATTATGGCAGCTCGGCCAATAGCCAAGCCGAGTTTCAGGCATTGTACGCCTATTCTCCTTATCATAATCTTCAACCAGGTGTGTCGTACCCACCGACATTGGTGACTACAGCCGATACCGACGATCGCGTTGTACCGGGGCACAGTTTTAAATTCGCCGCTCGATTGCAGGAATACCATGTCGGTCCAAACCCGGTGTTGATACGCATTGAAGTAAGCGCAGGGCATGGCGCTGGAAAGCCAACATCAAAACGGATCACGGAAGCTGCAGACATGTGGGCGTTTTTGGTGAAACACCTTGGGCTATCACCACATTTGCCACAAGAACAATAGTCGACAAGCGCTTTGCCAACCTTCAAAATTAGCATTGAAAAAGCTCAAGGTTGCGGTACCAACGACATCGAGGCGTCCAGGCAAGCTTGAGTTTGGCAGAGAATGTCCGACCTTTTCGGAATAATGCTAAGCGTGCGCAATGTGGCCGGTCTCCGATAGAAAGTGAATTTTCAATTGAACCTTCAACGCGAACTTGACTTCCTGTTCGGACGAATCAACTACGAGCGCGATTCAAGTCCTACTCGATCGTCATTCAAGAGTCGTTCGATGGGTAAGCTGATGGAGTTGCTGGGCAATCCACAACTCGCACTTCAAACCGTGCATGTCGCCGGGACCAAGGGAAAAGGCTCGGTTGCCAGGATGATCGGCAATGGTCTATTCGCAAGTGGTTTCAATGTTGGGGTTTACACTTCACCGCATCTGGAGACAATCCGCGAACGATTTGTAGTCAACGACTGTCTAATCTCCGAACCAGACCTGGCGAAATGTCTGGCTCGAGTTCGCGAAGCCGTCGCTATAATCGATGCCTCATCGCAGGAAGATCGGGAGTTGCGACCTCCGACATTTTTCGAGATCAGCACGGCAGCGGCCATCACGCACTTCTTCAATCAGGGCTTAGACTGGATTGTGCTGGAAGTTGGTTTAGGTGGGCGACTCGATTCAACCAACATTTGTTTACCTGACTTGTGCGTCATTACCAATATTAGTTACGACCACACGCGGCAACTTGGTTCAACGCTGGCGGAAATCGCCGCCGAAAAGGCTGGAATTATCAAACCCCAAATCCCAGTGATTTGTGGCGCGGAAAATTATGAGGCCAGGCAAGTCATTCATGATATTGCTGCCGCGAAACGTGCTCCGCTTTTTC
>JBGTDM010000203.1:0-4210 GCA_041748315.1 Pirellulaceae bacterium | reverse complement strand
GATTCTGGAGGACCTGGTCAAGAGCTTTCCCGACGCAGTAACTTACCGTCAACTGTTGATCAAGGCCGGCAGCGGGTTGGGCGTTTCACAGTTTCGCACTGGCGATCCCGCGATTGGAGAACAGACGCTGGAGGAGGCGATCCAAGAATTCAGTGTCCTCCCAGAACAGGTTCGACAAACAGCGGCTTCGCGTGAAGAGTTAGCCTCGTATTATAATAACCTGGCCAACTGTCGCCGGGAGATTCCCGGAGCGCACGATCGAGCCCTTGACGCATACGACGCGGCCATCGAGATTCACAAACAGCTCTGTCTGGAGTTCCCGTCGTCAGCAAGTCATGCACGCAATCTGTCGAGTTCGATCGGCAATCAAGGTTCGTTGTATCTCAAACAAAACGACATCGATGAGGCCATATCCGCATTGACTCGCGCCCTTGAACGAGCCGAGATCGCTTGTCAACTCAATCCGTCCGACCCGGCGTTGCATGCCAATGCGGCCTGGCAAGTCAACATGCTTGCCACGAGTTTCCTGTCTCGGCTCGACATTGAGCGGATCCTTGAGACCACGCAACAGTTTGTGGACCGCTATCCGGAGAACGGAGGCCGCCAATTGGCAGCCGCCAAGACGCTCGCCCACTGCCTGCAAACGATGGAGACGAAACAAGGTGACGGTGCCGCGGGCGACCAGCGCGATGCACTCTCAGTGAATGAGTTGGAAACGCATACGTCAAACTCGTCGCCGCAGTCCATCGCGATCGAACGGTTGAGGCAAGCGGCCGCACAACACATGGAGCGAGACTGAAACGGGGACAGGTCCAGTTTACTGCTTCTTGGGTCGATCTGGATTTCGAAGAGCGCGACTTTCGGGGTCCAACTTTTTTGTGGTTTTCAGGATGTTCGCCTTGCGTCTTTCATTCAGATCATCAGGAAAACCAGAGTGCTTGAAATGCAGAGCAAGTCGCGCGTTCAGTTTCCGGGATTCATTTATCAAGGAGTTGTATTATTGTTTAAAGCAACCGAAATAGTGTCACCCGCGAATGGCACTGCCGTGGCTCACAAATAAGGAACTGGCGCAAATTGGGAAACGGAGGATTGATTGCCGAATCAAGCGAGAAATCCAGTTGCACTACGGGAAAATGAAATTTACGGCTTGGCAAAACAACCCGAGTGATTCGGCAACTGTTACATCTGTTCTCGCTCGACGACAACTTGCAAACGTTCGCAATATGGAATTGAAACTTGATCGCGAAAAGACGAAAATGGCGCCCATTCGGAAGGATATGATTTCCAGTGCGATTGCTCATCTGATAAAAAAGAACGAATCGCAATGGCGCGGGATAACCACCGCAAGCAGGTGAATGGTTGGATCGAGATCGTGTTCTTCCTGGCCCCGTCGATGCCCTTGAGGCAGAAGACATTAATCAGTGCTTGGCCTACGCGGCGTGGCTCATGGAAGACCGTGAGGTACCTTTGGCGACCGAATGAGCATTCAAATTCTGATCGATATGAAACTGTCCCCTTCATAGGGCCAAGCACTATCCGTCTCTTGCATTTCTAGCAAGCGAGCGACCGCGGCTTTGATCAATGCCGGATCACCATTCAGCACTCGCGTTACCGCCTCACGAGAATCAGCTTGTGCTTGGGCGATCCGACCAACACATTCCCTGCTGAAGCGCCAACACATACGACCCATCTGATTCCGACAAGTATTCGAAACATTGCAGCAAGGCTCTCTATCACGGGTTGATTCCCAATGGACATCCTACCATATTGACACGTTCTCCATTCCGTGTTTTTCAAACAGCCGGCAGGTGTGATTGCGAAAGGTATGGGAAACGCCGTTGTCGGAACATTGTAAAGTTTATGGTGTTGGATTGGGATCGAGGTCAGTTGTCCATATTAGTTTTGCCGTGACCACATGCCCATCGGCCAAGATTAAGTTGAACAATCGCCCATGAGGAAGCATGCCTTCCCGGGGATTGGCCAGGAACAAGTTGTAATCCCCATCCGTCGGCGCCATCCATGGGACCGTGCGTGAGGTATCGACCTCGAACACGAGTACGTCATCGGACCGGAGCTCGCTGGCCAACAAATCCTCCGAGACGAAACCCGCATTAGCCCAGCGGAGTGCGCTCGGCCAGCCACTTGGGTTGGCAAGATAATTCGTCTGGCCGAGTTGAAGATTCAGGGATGGGCAAGCGTACTCCGGCAACATGGTTTGCCGCACCTGGTCGTGAATCGGATCATCCCATGGCTTGGTCAAGTCGATTTTGGCGTACAGTGCGTGTTGTTCGAGGTATGGCAGTATCAAAGTGCGCCAACTGTGTAGCGGGCGCCCGACTTCATCCACGGTGAACCGCGGCGGCGGTTGACCATGAACAGCCGAGTAATGACGGATGGCATCCGAGATTTGCTTCAATTGACTGAGACATATGGCTTGTCGAGCTGAGTTCGGACCCGTGCGGGTCACAGGAAGAAGCAGAACGGCTAGACTTGCCATAAGCAGCAGCGAGGTGGCCCAAAAGGCGACTCGCTTCCAGGTAAAAAACCGCCCAGCAGTGGCTGCGATAGCCCCTGACTCCAATGGCGATTCGTAAGGATTGCCTGGTAATGGTTTTTCTGGCACCACGGGGCTCCCAATCATCCGCCCACAGTCTTCCTACTGAGGGGGCGTTTCAATTTCGTCCCACTGTAGACTTGACTTTCGCATTTGCGAAGTTTTGACCAAAGTGTGGACGGTTACTGCACTTGATAAAATTGTAACCGTGACTGAGCAAACAAGCTACAATCAAGGGGATGAAATCCAGATTCCCCATAACCTTGGCGCAGTTTGCTTGGACGGTCGCGGCCTTATTGATCTTCAATGTCCTTTGGGTCACTGTTTTGAATTATCCGGATTATCTGCAACCCAATTTTCGAGCCGATTTTTTGCTGGGTCGAGAAGTTTACTTCTGGCAAGGCTACCACGTTTGGTTCTACATTCACATTTTTTCCAGTCCCCTATCCTTGGGCTTGGGGCTGCTGCTGATCAGCGACCGCCTCCGCCGCTGGGCGCCGCTTTGGCATCGTCGCCTGGGGAAAGTGCAAATTGCCAACGTTTTGCTACTGGTGGTCCCCAGTGGGATTGGCATGTCGTTTTGGGCCGCCAGCGGTTGGCCGGCGGGAGTTGCCCTGGGGGCCTTGGGCGTGGTGTCGGCCGTTTGCGCTTGGTGCGGTTGGCGAGCGGCCGTGCGGCGGAATTTTGCCAACCATCGTCGTTGGATGTGGCGGCTGTTTGTCCTGTTGGGCTCGGCCGTGACGATCCGCGCCCTGGGCGGTTTGACGGAGGTGCTACAGATCGAAGCCACTTCCGTGGCGGTGGCCAACGCCTGGATCTGCTGGATAGTCCCCTTGGCCATTTGCGAGGTGGTGTTGCGAAACCGTCTCCATCCGAAAGTCTAAGGGCTTATTGTTGTTGTCTGACTCGGTCGACAGTCCTAATAATGGTGCAACTGCCTTCCGCCTTGCAAGAAGTGCTGGTGTTGAAACACGTCGCGGATTTCGACGCCCCACAAATCGCGGCTCTTCTGGATTTACCACCCGCTACCTTCCCTTCAGAACCCGACTCCGAAGGCTCGGTTGCGACAGGCGGCCACTTTGGAAAACACAGGCTTCGAATATGAATAAACACTGCCACCAGTGGGAAGACCAACTGCGTCGGATACAGCTTCGCCGGGTCAACGTAGGAACCGTCGCAATGGCCATAGCCCGAAAACCGTTCAAGGCGAGATCGGCAAATTGCCATTGGAAATCCCGCGAGATCGCGACGGAACGTTTGAGCCTCAGTTGATCGGTAAGCATCAACGTCGGCTGGCCGGCTTTGACGAGAAGATCCTCGCGCTCTACGCCAAAGGCCTGACGACTCGTGACATCCAGGATATCGTTAAAGAACTCTACGGCGTTGAGGTATCGGCAACGCTGGTCTCGGAGATCACCGCTGATCTGGAGTTGGAAGTCAAAACCTGGCAGACTCGGCGACTCGATGCGGTCTTTCCGATTGTGTATCTGGACGGGATCGTGGTTCACGTTCGCGGCGACTCTGGGCACGTCAACAAACACACCATTTATGTGGCCATTGGTGTGAATTTATCAGGAAAAAAAGCACTATTGGGTCTCTGGCTTAACGAGACTGAAGGGGCGAAATTCTGGCTGAGTTGCTTGACGGATCTGAAAA
>JBGTDM010000202.1:0-3690 GCA_041748315.1 Pirellulaceae bacterium | reverse complement strand
CGATTGAGATTGGCGAAGATTGACGAGACGTTGTCAATGATGTCTGTCCGTTTCGTCGCATCGTCGATCTTGAGGTTGCTGACGATATCAATCAACATTTCCAGATCCCGAGCGACGACCAGAAGCTGTTCATCAAGCTTTCGGCATTCCGCGACCGTCTGCATTTCGTCGATGGACTGGTGTTGTAGGTCAACCGTCTCGACATAGCTGCGCATCGAATTTTCGGTCAGCAGAAAGTTGACGCAGTCTTTGGAAACGAGGTCCGTTTGCTCTGCGACGGCCTGCTCCAGATCATCAACCGCAGACAGGTCAATGTATCTCAGCTCTCTCAAAGAGATGATCTTTCCTCGAACCGAACGAAGCGTAGCCAAATGGTTCACGTAGTCATTAATTTCGCGAAACGGTCCGCGGCGACTGTCATCGATGGCCTTACGGGCATTTGCGGAAATGTTATCAAACTGCCGCGTTGTGCTGGCCCGAATACTGACGACCTTATCGAACTCATTGATGGCTGCGGTCGCAGCCTGTTGAATTTCCAGAACCGCCGACTTGAGATCGAATGCCTGTGGATCGCCCAGCCAAAAGTAGGCATCGGCAATATCATTCGCCCGTTTGGCGAGATCGATATATAAATTTGAGTAACTATCATCACGACCAACCAATTGAATCAGTTCCGCGCATTCCGCCATTGCCCGGACAATTTCACGATTGCCAATCTTATAAATAAAGGCATCCGTCACTTCGGCCTGCGGGACATCGGGGCCGAGATACGGGGTTTGCCAAACTTGCAAGGCGTGATGTTTTTGGGGGGAAGGGTCTGCGCGAAAACAGATTCTGCGCCCATCATCAAACGTCGAGAAACCATCACACAAAAGTGGAGTCAGCACCGACTGTTCAATCATGTTGTATGACAACAGAACGTAGTGGCAACTCTCAGGTTGGAAAAACACGTAAAGGAAATCTTCGGCGTTGTGGGCGGCAATTCGCTTTTCGAAAATCAAGTGCGACAAATTGTTGTCGAATCGTTTTAGCTCACCCGACTGCAGAATATATCCGCTGGAAAAAATCAGACCGTGATCCCCGGGCAATGAGACACAGGCCTCGGCAATATCATCCAGTCGATGCACATGCTGAATTTTTTCGCAGAAGACAAAATACCGATAGGACAGCTCCTTGTAGGGTCGTATTTTCAACAGAATCAGGTTGCCGCAAACTGAATAATAGATCTCCGCATCATCCAGGGTTTGATCGGCATCATCAACTGGCTCCCGGTAAACTCCAAAGCCGTCGTCTGTATTGTCTTCGACTTTGATGGTCAGATCGCCGCCAACCGTCTCGACAAATACTCGATCCTCGATCGAAACGGGGGGGTGAGTTCCATGTCGGTGCTGGTCGCGATGGGCTCGAATCCAATCGAAGTCATGCTGCGGCGGGAATTTGACCTCATGATCGCTGCGATTATCAATATATTTAAGTTGATCGACGTCAATCTGGAACTTAAATGACTTCAGGTCGTTAAACGATTTGCCAACCTGAAATACGAAATACAGGAACGGGCCGACGAGGTGGAACTTCGTAAACCGAGTGTGTTTATAGTATTTGTATAGTTGCTGGAAGTCATATTGGAAACGGGAATCGTCCAATAGGTCCAATGGCACTTCACGGAAGTGCCCCTCTTGTTCGCAATACGCAACAAATACATCGGCCAGTTTCGTCTCTGACCGCAATCCCACATGCACATTGTATCCAAACAAAAACTGATTGCCGATCGAAACGATGTCCTGAGCAACGCAATTATTGGCGGTCGTGATTCGTTCGGTCGCCAGCAGCTTAGTCGGGATTGAGCCAAACACTTCGCGGCGAAGTTGATTTAACCGATCCATGCGCTGCCGCAGATCGTTCGCATGATTGCGCAGTCGATCGCGAATGAGTTGATAGGTACTGCGATCAAGGCTGGCCGTCGTCGCATCCACCGTGGAAGCATCGCTTGTCGCCATGTCACGGGCAACGGCATCGTCGACGGAGTGCTGCCGTTCATCGTGGCTGGGCTTGACCTCGGACATGTTGACAAATGACCCTGAGCTGAAAGGCGAGTTGAAAGCAGAAACTTCGGAAATGGTATGGCTTAGGACTTGCGAATACCCTTCAAGTCAAGTGAAGCCACTTTTGTTTTGGAGAAACCCGAACGATTGGCGGCGCTAATCAGGCCTTCAAGTTTCCCCAATACGGTCTGGTCATCGGTTTGTCCCATCATCTGTCCAATCAGGGCGGCGACCGAGAGGTTTTTGAGATCATCCGAAGTGACACCGAACAGGTTGATGTATCGCGCCATTTCGGCCTTGAAGTGATCGGGATCGCCATTGAAGAAAGTCTCCTTAATATCGCTGAGCACGTTACTCCCTTCGACCAGTCGATCGACTTGCTTCCCGGCGGTTACGCTGCCGACAATACTCTCGAAGAATTTGTTATCACCACCGACGATGTCAATTTTTGCCGATTTCAATGCCGATCCGACCATGTCGGCCTGAGCCCGCGCGATCTGTTCTTGCGTGGCAATCGCCTGGAGTTCGATCTCCTTGTCTTTGTTGAGTCGCAACTTGAATTCTTCGTGTTCTCGACCGACTCCATCAAATAGTTTCATGGCTTCGGCCTTTTGAGTGATTCCTTTGGCATCGGCTGCAAACTTAAGCTCCAGCACCTCGGCTTCAGCGGTCCCTTCTTTTCGAAGCGCGTCGGCCTTGGCCAGAACAATGTCCGCTTCGGCAAGCCCGGGTGCGGCTTGTTCAGCTCGTGTTGCATCGGCCAACATCTTTTTGGCAGCGGTTTGCTTTTCAGCAGCCGTCTTGTCGGCTTCAGCCTTGATGATGACGGTCTGCGCCTGCAGTTCGGCCGACTGCTTCTCCGCGTCTGCGGCTTTCACGGCGGTTACGAATTCCTGTTGGGCCAGTTCTTCGGCACCGGTAATCGCGACTTTCTTTTTACGATCGGCAGCAGCGAACTCCTGCGTATCCTTGATACGTTCCTCTTCCTCGACAACCTCGCGTTCCACCATGACGCGCTGGCGGATTACTTCTTGAATGTTTTTCTTTTCGACTTCGACCGCTTTTTCCTTATCGATCTGTGCCAGGGTAACGACACGTTCACGTTCGGTTATCTCCAAGCCACGTTCCTTTTCGACTCGTTCAGTTTCCACGGCGTCGGTACGCAGCTTGCTCTTTTCCGCGACAATGATGGCGCGCAGTCGATTCTCTTCGGCGATTGAGATTTCTTCATCGGTCGAGATTCGCGCGACTTCCGCTCGGCGGCGTTCCTGTTGTGCGACGATTTCTGCTTCAGCACGTTGTCGAGAAGTGACTTCGGAAATTTCTCGAGTTTGCTTTTCTTCCGCCTCGGCTTGTTGTCGTTCGAGTTCCAGGATCGCTTCGCGGGCTTCGACATCCTGCTTTTTGATTGTTTTTTCTTTTTCGCGGCGGATCAGATTCGCCTGGACCTGCTCGCGCGCGGTCAAGTCGGTAATTTTCTTGATCCCTTCAGCATCCAGCACATTATTTACATTGAGTCGCTCAATGGGTGTCTGCTCAAGGAAGTCGATTGCGGCATCATCCAATAGATAACCATTCAGGTCTGTACCGATAACTTTCTTGATTTCTTCGCGAAATTTTTCCCGGGAGTTGTACAGTTCGATGAAAT
>JBGTDM010000201.1:0-22879 GCA_041748315.1 Pirellulaceae bacterium | reverse complement strand
TCGTTCTTTAACCATAGCTTTGTTTTATTGAATAATCGCAGTGTGTTTGAACAACTGCGTGAAAGCACACAGGTTGGTCCTCGTAAAAAGAAAAGTTCAATGTCTAACCCCGTTACGAAAGAACGCATG
The DNA here is from genome assembly GCA_041748315.1 of Pirellulaceae bacterium. Classification (GTDB taxonomy): domain Bacteria; phylum Planctomycetota; class Planctomycetia; order Pirellulales; family Pirellulaceae; genus CALMEE01. The sequence continues at coordinate 22,750 of JBGTDM010000201.1, read as the reverse complement.
GAAATTTAACGGTTATGTGAATTGCAGCATGGACTTACGTTGATCACATTGATTAATCGTTAGAAGAAAAGGTGCAAAACTTGTTTTCAGAATCGTTGAATTCCGAACAATCATTGAAACCGTCGAGGGGATAAAAGGCGTTTGTACCAAACGCCAGGCATTTCCAATTCATTGTTTCAATTGTGCGACAGGCGTCAGGAAAGTCCTGAAATGGTTGTGTAACTCCTACAGCGCAAGGAATGTACGTCAGCCTTTCCAGGCTGACCCGCTGACCCAAGCCTTTCCAGGCTGACCCAATCCTCCCGGTTTGGCGCAAACCAGGCAAACGGCGTCAGCCTGGAAAGGCTGGCCTACAGCTTTGCATCGAGCCGGCGCTGTAGGATTAATTCGGGGCTTTTTTCCGACCCCTGCATCGGTCAAAGCGTCGGCTCGAAGTGTGAGCGTGACCCCCATGGCGCTGACGGTAAACCAAAATCAATCGCAGGAGCATCCGGCACTTCCAGATAAGGGGAACTTCCAATCTTGAAGGGTTCTGCAACCCATATTTTGGGGGATCAAAACACCTAAATATGGCCTGACATGGGGGACGGAAACGAGTGGATTAGGCAGATCTTTCTCCCATCGAAACACTCGGTCGATTCGAGAATCGTCCAATATTTGTCCGTGATTTGTCCCAGCCAAAACACCGTTCAGCGTCGAGGTTTGAATACGATTGCTTGCGCGCCACAATTCCAAGAGTTACAAAGATCTTGGATTCTGTTGACAATTCGTGACCCCTTGGAGCGCGTTTTCTCGCTAATTAGTGTAACCCGCGTGTATTTTCTGGGCAAAATTTCCGTGCGCCATGGAAGAAACCCAGATTCAAATCGTTTATAACTAAGATCACATTGAAATCGCTTGAGTTGATGAAGACAATCGACGTGATTTTCCGAAAGTGACTTGGGCGGGCTGAAATTCAACGATTTGGCTACCAAAGCCTGGCGGTTGATCTACATTTAAACAGCTTGAAGATAGAATTTTTAGAAATGTTAGAGCACCTATCTGAATCCCGATCCGGTTGAAGGCCGTGTTGGTTTTGGATACGTATCGTTACTTAAAGAAATCTCGAGACGCTTAAGCAATTTCGGAGTATTGACCTGGGCTTGGCACCGGGTTCGACCATTCAAACGCATTCGAAAATATCGTGAGACATGTAATGAAGAGAATGAAACCAAGGTTCTGTCATCTATTGGTGGTCAGCAGTTTTTTGGCTGGCCTTTATGTCGTGACTTCGGCGGATGCCCAGAATTACGATGTCACCTTGGCACGAGAAGCCGTCGAGATCATGAATGATTATTGCAAATCCTGCCATGGCGATGATTTTAACTTTCCGCAGTTGGACGTGACATCACGAGAATCGCTGTTGTTACCCAATGGAAAAAACAAACAGCCATTTATCGTCCCTGGCAAGCCAGACCAGTCTCGAATATGGGCGCGGGTAAGCATCGGAGAAATGCCGCCGGACTACATGCCGCAACCCTCCGCAGACCAACGTGAAGTCTTACTTCGTTGGATCGCTGACGGCGCTCATTTTCCACCCATTGCTGCTGAAGAGCGAACGGTCCGTCCATTTTTTGGCCAAGAGACCGCATTGGAGATTATTGCTGACGATTTGGATCAGTTTGACCAGGAAGACTACGAATATATTCGATACTTTTCGTTGATGCATCTTTGGAACAACGTTGCTGGCAATGATCCAATTACCGACGAGGATTTGCGGATGGTTCGCGCGGCGGTATCGAAAATGATCAATAGTCTGTCGATGAAGCCCAGAATCGTCCCCCCCCGAATTGTTGATACCGAGTATGGCACCATGTTGGCGATTGATTTGCGGGACTATGGATGGACGAGCTGGCATTGGAACCAACTCTTGACGCAATATCCCTATGGACTCAAAAGCGGTGGCCGCGTTGCGAACAAGGTTTATAACTATGTCGGCACGCGGGTACCCTACCTGCGCGCCGACTGGTTTGTCTATTACGCTTCTCGCCCTCCGCTTTATCACACGTTGCTGAACATTCCCATGAATGCCAAAACACTGGAAGCGCGATTGGGAGTGAATATTTACGAAAACTTCTCAAAGAACATGATGATGCGAGCTGCTTTTGATGGGAAATCGAGTGGCGTGTCAAAACAGAATCGACTTGTCGAGCGAAACGAGCCGACGGGGGGCACGCGGTATTATTGGAAGAGTTACGATATCCTCCCCGAAGTTGCTGCCGATGTGAAAGGTGACTTTACTCGCAGTCCATTGGGTCCAGTGTTCGAAGAGTTTGCTGGTCGCCGTCAGATTGGCGCCTTTGAACACGATGGCGGCGAAATTATCTATAGCTTGCCCAATGGCCTTCAGGCCTACATGTTAGTCGATGGACAGGATCGCCGGATTGACGCCGGCCCCTTGTCGGTCGTGCAAGACCCAAATCAGCATTCGGGAACGCCTGAAATCATCAACGGGATTAGCTGTATGGGCTGCCACGACCAGGGAATGATCAGTTGGAAGGCTGATTTTGTGCGCCCCATTTTCGAAAAGATGCAAGGCTCATTGATGGCGGACAAAGTCCTCAAGCTATTTCCTGAAGATGAGGTTTTCTTACGGGTTGTCGATGAGGACCGCGATTACTTCATGGATAACATGAAAAAGGCGACGGGTGACTTTCTGTTATCAGGACAGCGGCAGCGCGATGCCAAATCGATGACCAAGTTCTACTCAAGTTTACTTCAAGCGTCTGCGGTTCAATATGACAATGAGAAACTTGAGACGTTTGTTAATCAACAGATGGGTCGTCCCAACATCGACACCATGGACCGCAAACAACTGGTCATGCAAATGGTCGCACGAGGAAATGATGAGTTCGAGTGGGGCTTGTCAATCGACGATGCCGTTGCAATGTACGAGGTCAATCCGATCAAAAACGAAACGAGTTTTAATAATTTTGCCGATCCCGTTACGAAAATCGCAAAGCTTTATTATCGAGACGTGACTCTCGAGGACGTTGCTCGAGAACTGGGACTGCCCGATTCGGAGGAAGTTGCCCAACGATTGAATATGAAGTCCGTCGAACAACTCAAGTTCATGTGTGGCTTGCACCAGTTCCAGAATTTTGGGCTGGCCAACCTGTCACAAAATGGCGGAACGATCAATCGTCAGGCCTGGGAACGCGCTTATGGGCGAGTGGCTAGGGAGATGGGCTGCGGAATTCCGGTCGATGTTCAATAACAAACCGAGCCCAGGCTTCGAGCAGACTGTTGTACGAATTCCGACCAACCGACCCTGATTGTTTCGAAAGCACAGTTAATCAAAATCATAGATTTCACCAACCGCACAGAACCTATTCGGAGAATGTTCATGAGGATCCTGTTTAAAATCATCGCCATTTTGGTGCTGCTGGGACCGTGGGCGGCGGGAACGATTTCCGCCCGCGATTCAGAAACGAATCCCGTGGTTGCTCAAGCCATGGAACGAGTTGCGAAAGCGGTCTTTAAGTTCCTCGAAGATGAAGGACTTAAACATGAAATCATTGTCGGTGATATTTCTGGTATGCCTAACCTCAAGGCGAGTGGCGGGGTGGAACTCGTACGATTGTTGGAAGCTGCACTGATCAATGTCGGTATCAAGGTGCATGATGATGCAGATACTCAGTTGATGGGGATGTTCAGTCTATCGCAGGAAAAAGCTCACCCAGATCATGACTTCGATTCTCTGGCGATGAAAGTTCAATTGAAACTGCTCGACGTTTTCGGCAAGGAACTGGCCGAACCGGAGATTCTGGTCTACGGGAATCAAGTTTTGCAAATCGCTGGAATTAACGCGAACCTGCCCGCCAAAGCCTCGGAAAAGGTCAAGCAGCAGGAAATTATTCGGCAATTTCACAAACCAGATACCGGCTTGAATAACCACCAAATCCACAATGGCGGGCCGTTTGCGTTGGAAGTGTTGGTGAACAACAGCGGAATTCGAGAATCCAAAACGCCGACGGTTGATACGAAGGGACGCCCGTTTGTCCCGCTTCACCTCGGCGAAGAATACATTGTTCGAATTCACAATCATGCCGACTTCGAAGCTGCGGTCACGTTGGTCATCGATGGGGTTAATGTGTTCGTCAATTCACAGGACGAAGGGCTCCCGCCGAATAGTAAATTCATCGTCAAACCGGGTACCGCTGTCGATATTCCAGGGTGGTTTATTACCACAACGCATTCCAAGGCATTCGAAATTGGTGGATACGAAGAAAGCGTCGCCAGCGAACAGGGAGTCGCACGTTCCGGCGCCAAGGTCGGGACGATCACCGCCGTTTTTCAAGCTTGTTGGGAAGTGGGTGCCCCACGCCCCGCCGATGAACCCGGGGGAAATCCCAAGGGGGGCAAAGCAACCAAACAGGGACGCGATATCACCAAGGAGTATCAACCGGTAACTCGGGATTTTGGTGTCGTTCGTTCGACCATCAGCGTTCGTTACGATCGCTGAGCGGGAGGCTGACTAGCCCGCATTACTCACAACGATGACTTTTGCGTTGGCGATCGCTCAATAGTTGGGCAAATGTCAGTGTTGTGCGCAACGGTGCGTTCAGGTCAAAGTGTCGGCCTGAGGACAGGCCGACCTACAGTAGCTGCCGCTGTCCCCAGCGGCAGATGGCCCCTCTCGACGCTTTCCATGTGAGAAATGCGGGCTAAGGTCTCGCCGTGGTTGGCTGGCTCACCGTAGCAGACCGGCCTTGTATCAAGTTTCTGTACTGATGTTCAAACTTCGAGGGGCCTCGCAGTTTTGATGGGAAGGCGTCTGCGTGGCGATAGTTGCCTTTCGGGATATTTCGTCGGCAACGACAAACCCAGCGTTTACGCATTCATTCGCGGGCTTCTTTCCCACGGTCGGTCCCCCTACCGCAGTTGCCTTCACCTCGTGCTTCTTCTCTTGGCGTTACATTTGGTATACTGCCTTTCCAGAAGGGTCTCGTTCTCGTAAAGGGGACTTGCACCCCTCAAGTTAGTCGGCATGCCAGGCATACCAAATCGGTGAACGGGAGGGCTCAGCGCATTCGGTCCTGAAGTCAAGCGCCTCTCCTCGCTCCCCGTTACCTTAATCGTTCGGCGACATGGCTTGCCTGAGTATCTAAATGATGTTGAACGTTCCATTTCTACTTCTTGGTATAGCCCTGCTTACCGTTGGTGGTGAGGCATTAATTCGCGGCTCGCTGGCAGCGGCAAAGCGCCTGGGGGTATCGCCGTTGCTAAGCGGTCTCATCATCGTAGGATTCGGAACCTCCGCCCCGGAGTTGGTGGTATCGGTGAATGCTGCGATTGAGGGACGACCTGACATCGCGATTGGTAACGTCGTGGGTAGCAATGTCGGCAATATTTTGCTGATCCTCGGTGTGTGTGCACTGATTAGGCCGTTGGCGGTCAAGCCACTGGCTTTGCAACGGGACGCTGTCACGGTTGTTGCCGCAAGCATATTATTTTTGGTTCTCGTTGGAGGAAACGCGCTAGGGCGTGTGGATGCCGCCATATTCCTAGGTGCTCTGGCTGCTTACCTGGTGTGGGCTTACTGGAGTGAGGGATACCACACTGCACCCTCCGGGGAACTACACCAAGCTGAAGCAGAAGAGATTTCCACCGTTCCAAAGTCGGTGTTGTGGACGGTTATCGCAGTGATTCTTGGCCTGCTTCTTTTGATCGCCGGATCACAGGTTCTTCTGGTTGGAGCCGTTGGTATAGCAGAGCATTTTGGTGTGCCAGAGGCTGTCATTGGCTTGACACTGGTGGCCGTGGGCACCTCTCTTCCCGAGCTTTCCATATCGGTGATAGCAGCTATTCGGAGGCACGCTGATGTGGCTGTTGGCAACATACTCGGCAGTAATATCTTCAACCTGCTTGGAATTCTTGGGCTGTCAGCTCTTCTTCAGCCTCTTCCTGTTCATTCGCGAATCCTCCATTTTGATCAATGGGTCATGCTTGGAACATCGTTGCTCTTGTTATTGTTCCTATACACGGGGCGACGCCTGAGCCGCGCGGAAGGGGGGATACTTTTGGTGGGCTACGGGATTTATGTCTGGCTGAGTTTTGCGGTATTTGGAGGCTGACATGAATTGGCCTAAATCGGGTAGCCGCCGTCATTGCTGACGGCGGCCCGCAACACCACCGAACATGCGGGTCCGCATCCGGCGGTTCAACGAAGATGAGCAAGTTCGCTCCATGGCGTCTTAAGACTAAAGACTCCTTGATCGGCTAGCCAAGCAATCGCTTTAGGCTGTCGCTGTCAAGGGTCTTGGATTGCAGGTGGCAAGCGAGCCGTCCCATCGAGCTCGCGTCCACACGCAACGGCACTCCGTATCGGTTTTGCTTTCGTGCATTATCGGGTGCCGACCGGTGAACGACGCCGTACCAGGAAGGCTTGCTGCTCGGTTCGTCGCGTTCTCGGCATGTCGCCATGACCATGCTACCGTGTCGCTGTAAAGTTTGATAGACTCGGCCGGGATTGACTCGGGTTAGCGGGACCACCAAATGACCAAGCTCTCAGATTACGTGAAGATCGCGGAAGCAGCCGACATCCTCGTCGTCTCGCAGGGAACTGTGCGGACATGGGCCGATCCGGTACAAGTCGCTGAAGACCACCCTCAAAGCCGAGATCAACGCCGACGCCTGGGAAACGCTCCACAGCGACACCTCACGCCCATTCGAGAAGCTGAAATCGGGCCGAATCGCGGTGAGGGCAATCAATCACTTGGGGGACGAAGTAATGAATGTGTTTAGAGTTTAGGGCAGAGAGTCGAACTTTCCGCTGTGATCTGCGTCGTTTATCGCGTCATTTTCAACGATATTGCATGCATTCGGCCCAGGAAAATGACATGCCCTTTGGTAACAATGCTATAATTGAGTCATAGTTGGCCGATAAAGCAATGGTGACGTATCACCCCCGCGCCAAGTGTGGAAAAGGACGCTGGCCCCTTGCAGGATGCACCAAGGCAAATGACGTCTGCACAACAAAAACGATCTGTAGTTCCGCTAGTTGAAGGAACTCATGATGATCTGAAAGTCGTTCGACTTGATGGCGATCAGTTCATTTTGACTGCTCAACAGGCGATCAACGCATGCAGCCTCGCGACTGACGCTGCGCGATTCCACACTCAATTCCAAGAGCTTTTGGAAATGCTTTACGGTTGGGTAGAGGAACGAAAGGCCAGGATTACTTCTGCATACATTAGTATCGGTCAGGACGGCATCAATTTATTGATCGTTCAGAAAGAACTGAAGGCCGACTTCGATTTGGAAAACGAGCTCGTCGATTTGGACCTTGTCGTTGCGAATAGTGACGCATTTGATCTGGTTCCATTTAACACATTATTGGTTCCCAAAGTCAACACCGAAGTGCTACAATCATTTTTTTCATCAACCGGAAAAGTGATAGGCCATCAGGTAAATGCCAGGCAAGGACAACCATCTTAAAACGGCTGTCAAAAATCGGTGCGTTGCAATTTCGCTCCTGATTTCCGAAACCAAATCGCTGGCTTGGTCTACTACGATTGCGTTTTATTCTGCGCTTCATTTGGTCGAAGCTGCTCTTTCGATCGAAGGGGTTCATTTCGAAGGACACGATGTTCGAAATCAATACCTCAAAAAGACCCGCAAGTTTGAGAGTATCTGGCGTCACTACAAACCGCTTTACGATCATTCTCTGAAAGCCCGTTACCTGATGACCGACGGCGACAGCGCCGAGAACTTTGTTTGTTCGTACTTGGGTGACGATGGTGTCCGAAAGCAGATTATTGGCCATCACCTTCGGCAAATCGAAAAGTCTGTTGCAAAGATTCTGGATGTTGCAGAAATCTTCCAGATGGATACTCCGCCGGTTTCATAGCTCGGAGGCCAAGTGGAATTTCGCATCGCCGACACCTTCACCACCCGCCTCGCCAAACTTGCCGGCGACGAACAGAAGTCCGTCAAGACTACCGCGTTCGACCTGCTACTTAACCCGGCCAATCTGGGCATGCAGTTTCACAAGCTGGACATGGCCAGGGACACGAATCTTCTGGTCGGTGCGAGTCAACAGCGACATTCGTCTGATCGAGTGGTTGCAATTCAGCGGTAAATCTTGCCAAATCATAGGTTGACCCGCAAACGGTTACGCTAAGTCATTTCTGCTCCCGCTTATCAATCTGGGGAACTTACAATTCGCAAAGTAAGGGAGATTTTTTGGGGATTATCTGTCGGGCTGCTGAGGGTTTTGTTGATTGGTCATTGGGGCAACCTGTTTTGGGTAGTTTGCCAGCAAGTTGGCGCTGGTGCACAGGGGGTTGCCCACTGAAAATTGGCGAAACACAAAAAACCGATGACCGGTTCCGATTTTTATTGGAAGAATCGACGGAATCGTTCGTTGAATGGGGTAAGCGGTCGTTGTATATTGACCACTTCACGCTTGACGTTTTGTTCAAATACCAGATGCCGGATAACCCAAATTGCGGTGTTTTTGCTTGAATGCTTTTCACGCCAGTTGGAATTTACTGAGTTTTTTGGGGAACGCACATGTCAAACCAGGATCATTCACGTGTTAACCGCAGGTGGGATTTGCGATGGCGACATGGTTGTCGGCACAACTGGAAAACAATCGGCCTCATCATGTTGAGCTTTCTGTTACCCTTCGCTCAATTTGCTCAGGCCGAGCACTATGCCCTGTTGATCGGTGTGCGGCAATATATTCCGACCGAGTTGACCGATCTAAAGTACACGGAAAACGATGTCGTGAAACTAGCCGAAGTGTTGCGTCAACGGGGCTATCAGCCGGACAACATCGTTCTAATGACTCAGACCACGGGTGCGGACCGCGCCGGACTTCTGCCCACATCAGACAACATCCGTCATCAGCTCAAACTTTTGTTGGCTGGGCTTGATCGATCGGATACGATCTTGATTGCGGTTTCGGGGCACGGTGTGCAGTTCTTGGGCGAAGAGGTCGATTACTTCTGTCCGATGGATGCGAAGCTGGCAGATCGTAGCACCTTGGTTTCGTTGAAGGAGATTTATGATCAACTTGATGCTTGTGGCGCAGCGGGGAAATTGCTGTTGGTTGACGCTTGCCGAGATGATCCGCAGACCGATTTGTCAAAATCAACCAAAAAAATTGAACTTGAACCCGTGCATGAGAAACGGCCATCGGTCGTGGTCGAGGGGGGTGCGATTGCGTTGAAGAGTTGCAGCCGGACGCAGCAATCGTTTGAGGATCCTCGATTGGAACATGGTATCTTTTTTTATCATTTGATCGAAGGGTTCAAGGGGGCTGCCGATTTGGATGGCGATGGCGAGATCACGGTGAGCGAACTGGAATCGCATACGACGAAGCGGGTTAAGGATTATGCGCGTTCCCAATTGGGCGTATTACAGATACCGTCCCGATTCAGTCGCGGGGAAGTTCAGGGGGATATCATTGTTGCAATTAAGGTCGAGTCGAAGAATCCCGGCATGCTAATCACACCTAAGGTCGAGTCGAGGGTTCCCGGCATTCTAACGGCACCTTTCACCGCAGGTGAGGCATCGATTGGGCAATTGCGTTGGGCGGAGCATTTGGGGGTGGAACCCGTTACGACGAATTCGATCGAGATGAAACTGGTGTTAATCCCGCCAGGTGAATTCATGATGGGTGCTGCCGATTCGGACAAAGAGGCTTATTATGGTTATGAGAAACCGCAGCACCGTGTGACGATCAGTCGACCGTTTTACATGGGCGAGACGGAGGTGACTCAGGGTCAGTGGAAAGCGGTGATGGGGACGGAGCCTTGGAAGGGTGAAGAGTATGTCAAGGAAGGGACGAATTACCCTGCGACGTATGTGAGCTGGGAAGACGCGGTGGAGTACTGCCGGCGATTGAGTGAACGAGATGGTCGAGAATATCGTTTGCCAACCGAGGCGGAATGGGAGTATGCGTGTCGGGGTGGCAGCACGGGTAGGTACAGTTTTGGCGACGACGTATCTGAATTAGGTCGTTACGCTTGGTTTGATGAAAATGCATGGAACAAAGATGAAAAGTATGCGCATTTAGTGAGGCAGAAATTGGCCAATCCGTTTGGGCTGTTTGACATGCACGGCAATGTTTATGAGTGGTGCTCGGATTGGTATGGAGAAAAGTATTACGGCGAAAGCCCATCAGCTGATCCTACGGGGCCGAATGATGGTGAATCTCGGGTGCGCCGGGGCGGCGGCTGGAGCAACATCGCCTGGTTCAGCCGCTCGGCGTTCCGGAGCAGGGACACGCCGACGTTCCGGAACAACCTCCTGGGCTTCCGCCTAGTTTCCGTTATCAGCGAGTAGGCGGAGCGAAGGCTGAACGAATGCGTACGCAGCGCAGTGGAACGGAGCGTAGTCGCATTTGGTCATGCCGTAGCGTGTTGGAAGGAATCCCTCCCCTGGTCGGTTATCTTCAAACATCGGTTATCATATAAGCAACAGTTTCTTTTCGATTAGAGCATTGCCATGAAAACGAATTCTCTTTTCCTTCTTCTTTTGGCGATATTGGCTGTTCAAACGGTTGTTGGCCAAGATAAGTACGCCATTGTTGTTGGAGTCAATACGTACGACACCGGAACATTTACAAACCCCCAATTTACTGGGAGCGATGCCGAAGAACTCGGAAAGGCATTGGAACAATTGGGTTTCAAGGCGACCGTGATGACCAGCCAGTCACCATCCACACGGTTCCAGCCGACTTCTCCCGACAAGATTCTAACCGTCATTGAGTCCGTGCTGAATAGCTGCGCCAATGATGACACGTTGCTGATTAGTCTTTCTGGACACGGCGTGCAATTCTCGGATGAGGAACTATTGGAGAGTGGAGTACGCGAAACCTATTTTTGTCCCGGCGATGCCAATTTGAATGATAAGTCGACCATGCTGAGGATCAGCCAAGTCATGGAGATGATGAATTCATCGGCCGCAGGACGAAAGCTGCTGTTGATCGATGCATGCCAAGATCACGTCCTCTCTCCGGAAGGCAAACGCAAGAATTCAACCAAGATCGACTTGGGAAGGGTGTACGAAAATCGGCGAAGTGTACCCGGTGGTATGGCGGTGTTGTTCAGCTGTCAAAGCGGCCAATTTAGCTTCGAGCACAACAAGATCAAGCACAGCGTATTTACTTACCATGTGATCGAGTATTTGAGCGGCAATGCGGAATCGAGTTTTTATGATTCGGACAATGTCGATCTGAACGGGCTGGTGTTTTACGTAGCCAAGCGGACGAATGAATACGTGTTGGCCAATCACCTTAGTTCGGAAGGCCAACTACCCGTGCTTCGCGGCAGCAGTTCAAGTTGGCCGTTGGGAAAGCTTGTTCGCAACAAACGTCCCGAGTCACTGACTTCCCCGTTCAATGCAACGAGCGCAGTAGAATCGCAGAAATTGTGGGCCGGATATTTGAATAGCGAAGTTGTGACAACCAATTCGATCGGGATGAAGCTGGTGTTGATCCCGCCGGGTGAATTCATGATGGGTTCAGCAGATTCGGATGAAGAGGCTTTGGATCGCGAGAAACCGCAGCACCACGTGACGCTCAGTCGACCGTTTTATATGGGCGAGACGGAGGTGACTCAGGGTCAATGGAAAGCGGTGATGGGGACGGAGCCTTGGAAGGGTAAAGGATATGTCAAGGAAGGGACGAATTATCCTGCGACGTATGTCAGTTGGGAAGACGCGGTAGAGTACTGCCGGCGATTGAGTGAACGAGATGGTCGAGAATATCGATTACCGACGGAGGCTGAATGGGAGTATGCGTGTCGGGGTGGCAGTACGGGTAAGTACAGTTTCGACGACGACGTATCTGCATTAGGGCGTTACGCTTGGTTTGATGAAAATGCATGGAACAAAGATGAACCGTATGCGCATTTAGTGCGGCAGAAGTTGGCCAATCCGTTTGGGCTCTACGACATGCATGGCAACGTTTATGAGTGGTGCTCGGATTGGTATGGAGAAGAGTATTACGGCGAGAGTCCGTCAGTTGATCCTGCGGGGCCGAATGATGGTGAATATCGGGTGAACCGGGGCGGCTGCTGGTACTACACCGCCGGGGACTGCCGCTCGGCGAACCGGGACGGGATCACGCCGTCCTTCCGGTACATCAACCTGGGCTTCCGCCTAGTTTCCGTTATCAGCGAGTAGTCGTAGCGCAGGCTGACCGAATGCGTACGCAGCGCAGTAGAACGGAGCGTAGTCGCGTTTGGTCATGCCGAAGCGTACCCGTCATGGAAGGCCCGGTTTTTTGAGAAGTGCCGAGGAGCGCAGCGACGAGGCGCAAAAATTTTTTGGTCCTCGACTCCCCGAACGCGCGGGTGCGTGCGATCAACTGTGAGATCTAGTCCGCTTCCCGACTGTTGCGCCCTGGTTCGTCCAGGCCGTCGGTCTCGGTGATCACCACGATCTGATATTTGGTCTCGGGCTACAGCCTGTCGATACGGATCAGCTACGCGTCGCCAGATTCGCCAGGTGCAGAGATATGTTTCGCGATATAAGCAGGCTCCCCCATGCGCTTAATCAAACTTAACTGCAAATCGAGCCAGGCCATATGCCCTTCTTCGTCCAAGGCGATGCGCTCGAATAGCATCTGCGACCCGATGTCATTATCCTCTATCCTCTGCAGCTTGTCTCGCCGCCTTGACGTAGAAAACAATGGCCTCTTGTTCGTCGTTCAGGTCGGTTTCAAACAATTCGACCAATGTGTGCGCTCGACACGGCGTCTTGGCAAATTTCAATTCAGGGTCGCCGTTAGCCCGCATTTCTACCATGGAAAGCGTCGAGAGGGGCCATCTGCCGCTGGGGACAGCGTCAGCTACAGTAGGTCGGTCTGTCCTCAGGCCGACACATCCTCAGGCCGGCACTTTGACCTGAACGCACCGTTGCACACAACACTGACATTTGCCCAACGATCGAGCGATCGCCAACGCAAAAAGTGACATCGTTGCGAGAATTCTGGGCTAGCTCCATCGACAGTGCGGTTTGCAAATTCTTGATGGTTTTGGTGTGTCCCATGCGGTTGGCTCCAAAGTCGCCTGAAGATCTTGAAAATAATGGAATGCCTCGTTTACAACAGATTCTAATTGATTGGCGAAAATGACACACCCCAGCCGCTAAATTTTCGTGGACCGCAGCGTTTGGTTTGAGATGGACTGCGCGTTTTACATTGGCGACGATGATTGAATTTGATCCATGCGAATTTTGTTGGCACAAACAACGCCCGTCGATCTGTTCGCATTCGGCTCATGGTCAAATTCCCGGCCTTAGCGGTCTAATCCGGGTCTCGGCTTCGAATCTTCAGATAATTCGTCTATAATAAGACATTGTGGCGGAAATACCCTTTAAGGAGTTTGCAATCTCGATGTCGATCCATTATTTCTGTAGTCGATGGCATGGATTGGTTTTGCTCTCAGCGGCTCTCATGGCAGTCCAGTTGGTTGCGCAAGAGCATCCTTCTGAGCCTGCAAAAATGATTGACTTTGCGCGCGATATTCGTCCCATTCTTTCGGCGACTTGTTTTGGTTGCCATGGTCCCGATGAAGCGACCCGGGAAGCCGACCTGAGGCTGGATGACCGGGAAAGTGTGTTTGATGAATCCGGTGTCGTTGTTCCTGGCGACATTGATGCAAGCGAGCTCTATCAACGATTAATTACCAACGATGAATACTCGAAAATGCCACCTCCTGATGAAGGAGAGCCACTGACGGTTCAGCAGATCGAAAGTCTTAGATTGTGGATCGAGCAAGGCGCGGAATGGAGTGAACACTGGTCATTCAAGGCACCCGCGAAGTCAGCGTTGCCGCAAGTTCAACATGCGGTGTGGCCTGAGAATGAAATCGACACGTTCATTTTGGCGAACAACGAGTTGATGGGATTGTCACAGAATCCTCCCGCAGATCGAGCCACACTTATTCGACGACTCACGTTGGACCTGACGGGATTGCCACCCACACCTGAGGAAGTGCAGGCGTTCACCGACGACCCATCAGCCGATGCTTTTGAGCGAGTTGTCGATCGATTGTTAAACTCACCCCGGTACGGGGAGCATCAGGCCCGATTTTGGTTGGACGCAGCTCGTTACGGAGATACCCATGGGTTACACCTCGATAATTATCGCGAAATGTGGCTTTATCGAGACTGGGTGATCGATGCGTTTAATCGCAACCTTCCTTACGACCAATTTGTGATCGAGCAGTTAGCCGGCGACTTGTTGACGAATCCGACCGAGGCACAGCGAATTGCAACTGGTTTTAATCGAGCGCATGTAACAACCAATGAAGGCGGTTCTATCGAGGAAGAGGTATTTGTCCGCAATGTGACCGATCGTGTCGCCACGACAGGCACCGTATTCATGGGGTTAACCGTCGCATGTGCAGCCTGTCACGACCATAAATACGATCCGATCAGCATGCGTGAGTTCTACCAGTTGTTTGCCTACTTCAATAGTTTGGACGGCCCGCCGATGGATGGAAATGCCAAGGTCCATGAACCGAGTCTAGCCAAACCAACCGAGGATCAACGGGTAGCCTTGCAGCGGCTTGACGAAGAATTGGCAACCACACGCCAACAGATCGACGTCGAATTGGCCAAGATCGAGTATGTCGAGCCAGAGCAAACCGTTGAGGCTGAATTCGCTGGCCCAGTCGAGTTCGTATGGGTTGATGACGATTTGCCCGACGGTGCCAAGCCGCACGAACGATGGGAGTTTGTCTCAGTAGGAGATGGGCCAGTATTGAGCGGAAAAAAATCCCATAAAGGATCCGCCAACGGATTTCATCAACACTTTTTTGTGGATGCAACCAAGCCGTTGCGAATTGCCAAAGGAGATCTGCTGTTCTGCTATGCCTATCTCGATCCAGAGAATCTGCCGCAACAGATCATGTTGCAATGGAACGATGGTAGCTGGGATCACCGGGTTTACTGGGGCGAAAACATTATCAATTTCGGAACCGATGGTTCCGCCGCCCGATTGAGGTTGGGGGATTTGCCCGCTGCGGGGGAATGGGTTCGGTTGGAGGTTCCGGCCGAGAAGGTCAATTTGCAGCCTGGCGCTCTGGTCCATGGCTGGGCATTTTCTCAATCAGGCGGCACGGTTTATTGGGATAAGGCTGGAATCGTATCCGACCATCCTCAAAACATTGAGTACCATTCCTTCACGACTTGGATTGACGACCAGCGTAAGACTCAGGGTGCAGGTTTGCCGGAGAAATTCAAGAAAGGTTTGAGCAATGATCAGGCGGAGCTTGACGAACAGGAATTGGCGGAATTGCAACGATATTTTTTGCAAAACGTCTACCACGATACGAGGGAAGTTTTTGCGCCGTTGCAACAGCGAATTGAACAGTTGGAAAAACAACGGAGTGAAGTTCAGGCGATGGTGCCGACAACGCTTGTTTATCGCGAGAAGCCGGAGCCTCGTCCCGCATTTATGCTGGATCGCGGGCAATACGACGCACCTGGCGAACCGGTCGAACGGGATGTACCCAAATTCCTACCTCGATTACCGGTTGGTGTTTCCAATGATCGTTTAGGTTTAGCGAAGTGGCTGGTCGATCCGCATCATCCGTTAACCGCGCGGGTCCAAGTCAACCGAATTTGGCAACAGTTTTTTGGAACAGGAATTGTTCAGACAACGGAGGATTTTGGGGCGCAAGGAACGTGGCCCAGCCATCCGCAGCTGCTTGATTGGTTGGCGGTTGAATTCGTTGATTCGGGTTGGGATATCAAACACATCATTAAACTGATCGTGATGTCTGCAACCTATCAGCAAGCTTCGCGAATCACAGCGGAGGGACTTGTCAAGGATCCGCAAAACCGGTGGTTATCGCGCGGCCCAAGATATCGTTTGGATGCCGAAACGTTGCGAGATCAAGCGCTGGCCGTCAGTGGGCTGCTTGTGGACCGGATCGGTGGACCATCCGTGAAACCGCCGCAACCCGATGGCCTATGGTTTGCGGTTGGGTATTCTGGTTCGAATACCGTTCGTTTCAAAAAAGACGATGGACCTGAAAAAGTACATCGCCGCAGTTTGTATACGTTTTGGAAACGGACAGCCCCCCCACCGCAGATGTCTATCATGGATGCGCCTTCTCGCGAAGAGTGTTCCGTTCGCCGCGAACGTACGAATACTCCGTTACAGGCACTTATGCTCATGAATGATCCTCAATATGTGGAGGCCGCGCGGTACTTCGCACAACTGATTTTAGGTCATCCGGGCGATACCCATGCTCGCATCGAGTGGATGTTCAAGCGCGCCTTGGGACGAAAACCGTCGACGCTGGAAACCAATATTTTTGAGGCCCATTATCAAGCAGCCTTTGACGCGTTTAAAAGTGATGAGGATGGTGCTCGGCGACTCGTGTCCATCGGTGAGGAGCCAGCCAGGTTAGACGGTTTAGCGGCTGTCGAACTGGCCGCTTGGACGATGACTGCAAACCTGATCATGAACTTGGATGAGTTCGTAAGTAAACCTTAATCGACCCGGGAACAACCGATGAAGCATGATATTTTACAACGGTATGCTCAACTGGAAACACGCCGCCAGTTTTTCTCAACCGGGGCGATGGGGCTGGGGACTGCAGCCTTGGCAACTATGCTCCCATCCACAATAACCGCGCAAGACGACGTCCGTCGTGCAAGTGTCAGCAATCCGGGCTTGCCAAGCCTTCCCCATTTTGCTCCGAAGGCTAAACGAGCAATCTATCTGTTCATGTCGGGTGCTCCATCGCAGATGGACATGTTTGACTATAAGCCTGCCATGGACGATTGGTACGACAAAGATTTGCCCGAGTCGATTCGCGACGGTCAGCGGTTGACAACCATGACTTCCGGGCAGTCACGATTTCCGATCGTCCCGTCGAAGTACAAATTTACCAGACACGATAACGGTGGAGATGGCATGTGGGTCAGTGAATTGATGCCGCATACCGCGAAGATTGTCGGCGAACTGGCGTTCGTGAGAAGTGTTTGGACGGAAGCCATCAATCATGACCCTGCCATCACCTATCTTTGTACGGGCAATCAACTACCCGGGCGAGCGAGTCTTGGAGCTTGGCTCAGTTACGGCTTGGGGAGCGAAAATGAAAACCTACCCGCGTTTGTCGTGCTCAATGCGACCTGGACCGGACGCAAAGAAGCCCAGGCTTTGTACAACCGCCTGTGGGGGAATGGCTTCCTGCCACCGAAACATCAAGGCGTTTTGCTGAGAACGGGAGCGGACCCGGTGCTGTTTTTGAATAATCCTGATGGTGTTGATTCGGCGATGCGACGACGGATGCTGGACGCTTTGGGGAAACTCAATCAGCAGACGTTTGATGCCGTTGGCGATCCAGAAATTCAAGCTCGAATTGCACAATATGAGATGGCGTTTCGAATGCAAAGCAGCGTGCCGGAACTGGTGGATTTGTCCGGTGAGAGCACCGAGGTGATTGAATCCTACGGACCGGATGTCCACCAACCTGGAACGTTTGCCTATAGTTGTCTTTTGGCGCGCCGCATGTCTGAACGTGGCGTGCGGTTTGTACAGATTTTTCACCGAGGTTGGGATCAACATTTTAACATCCCGACCGATCTGCCCAACCAATGTAGGGATGTCGATCAGGCTGCTGCAGCTCTGATCATGGATTTGAAGCAACGCGGGTTGTTGGACGAGACATTGGTTGTATGGGGGGGTGAGTTTGGAAGGACCATTTATTGCCAAGGCGCTCTCTCACGTGACAACTATGGTCGCGATCATCACCCTCGCTGTTTCACCATGTGGATGGCAGGTGGTGGAATTAAGCCCGGTGTTGTTCATGGCGAAACCGACGAATTCGGATACAACGTGATCAAAGATCCCGTTCATATCCGTGATATCAATGCAACGATCCTGAACCGACTGGGGATCAATCATGATCGGTTTGCATATCGTCATCAGGGGCTTGATCAACGCTTGACTGGCGTCGAAGAAGCCAAGCCTGTTGAAGCGATCATTCTTTAACCGGTGACCGCTATCGTCGTGGTAAAATTGCGTTTTTGGCCCAGCAGTTTGAATTTTATTCATGATATCGTTGTTGCAGCCCGTACAGCGCTATGTGTTTCAGCGTGCTCGACACCGTTGATGCTTGCATCGTAGGGCGGCCCATGCAATCCAGGAAGAATAGACTCGATGAAAGACGCCTACGAAGCTTTAGTTGAGCATTACCGTGATATCAAGCGGCTGACATCGATCCAGGCTACGTTGGAATGGGATCAGCAAACCAAACTCCCCCCACAGGGTAATGATTACCGAGCCGAACAAATGACGTTATTGGCTGGCATGATTCACCAACTTAAAACCGATCACCGGATTGACGACTGGCTGTTGGCTGTTGAATCATCCATCGGCGAGGATCCGCCTTCATCCGATGCGGTTGCGAACGTCAGAGAACTGCGGCGCCAATATGACCGGAATCGAAGACTTCCGGAAGCGTTGGTCAAGGAGATTGCTCGGTGTGCTGCGACCAGTCACCCAATCTGGATTCAAGCCCATCATGACGATGACTTCAAATCGTTCCAACCCTGCTTGGAACAGATGTTCAAACTCAAACGACAAGAAGCAGAGGCCCTTGGATACGCTGACTGCCGATATGATGCGTTGTTGGATGAGTATGAACCGGGTGCAAAGACAGCAGAAGTCTCGGAAGTCTTGGCACGCCTCAAACAGGAACTTGTTCCATTGGTTCAGCAGATCGCCGCTTCCAAAGTTTCACCACCCATCGAAATATTGTCGCGACGGTTTCCGATTGATCGTCAGGAGCAGTTCGCGAAATTTGCTTCCACGTCGATCGGGTTTGATTATAACCGCGGCCGATTAGATGAGACTCACCACCCGTTTTGTACCGAGCTGGGACCCCATGATATTCGCATCACGACCCGCTACGACGAGAACTACTTTAACACGGCTTTTTTTGGTGTGCTGCATGAAGCAGGCCATGGACTTTACGAGCAGGGCTTGCGCACGGACCAATTTGGTTTGCCCACGGGAAGCTATTGCAGCTTGGGCGTTCACGAATCGCAATCGCGACTGTGGGAAAACATTGTTGGACGTAGCCTGGAGTTCTGGAAGTTGATGTTTCCACAGGCTCAATCGCATTTTTCATCGCTGAGCGGCGCGACGGCCGAGCAGTTTTTCCAGGCGGTCAATGACGTGCGGCCTTCATTGATTCGTGTGGAAGCCGATGAAGCGACTTACAATCTGCATATTATCATTCGGTTTGAACTCGAACAGGCCATCCTAAACGGCGATTTATCGATTGCGGACTTGCCTGAGGCGTGGAATGAACAGTATCATCAAAACCTCGGAATCAAGCCTGATACCGATCGTAACGGGGTACTTCAAGATATTCACTGGAGTGCGGGGTTGATAGGCTATTTTTCGACCTATTCGCTTGGTAATCTATATTCATGCCAATTTTTCTCTGCGGCCGAACAGGAAATCGGGGCACTTCCGCCTAGGTTTGAGAAAAATGAGTTTCGAATTTTGCTCGATTGGCTGAGAGAACATGTTTTTGCCGTCGGGGCCGGTCGTACTTCGCGGGAGCTTTTGTACCAGGTCACCGGACAAAGTATCGACCACCGACCTTTAATTCAGTATTTGCGCCACAAACTGCTGCCATTGTATGGGCTATGAGCGTTGGCCGCTAAGCTCTGGTTTGGCAAGTGACGCCGGGAGAAGTTTATATGAGTTCCTCAACAGGACAGACCGAATTCCGCATCGCAACTTGCAAAGGCTGCAATTCGGAAATCAGATTACCGATGGCGATCAAGGCGACAGCCAAGATTCAATGTCCAATCTGTCAGGCAACATTCACGGTTGGTGATTTAATTGGCCCACCCGTTGCCATTATCATTGATGAAGAACCGGCAAATCCAACACCGGCTGATGCCGTTGTCGTCGATTCAAATATCCCTCACGTTGATCGCGTCGTCGGTAGCAAAGGGAAGGAAGACGTATGGAATTCGATTTCAGTTCCATCATACGAAAGGACGACAGCCCGAGGTCGTTCAAAGTTGGCCAATCCTGAATTGGATTCGCCTCCTGAGTTTACCAGACCCCGAACGAAAAATTACTTAAAGTCAGAAAAGCGCCGCAAAGAAAAGTTTAAACCCAATTCCAGGAAGGACCTATTGAAAATAATTGTTGGTGGTTTGCTGGCTCTTCCGGTTGCTCAATTGATCCTGTGGTGGATGTTTACTCAAGACCCTTTGGCGTTGGCGCCGACCGTTCACAAATATGCACCAGTGTTAGTTCCTGCGAAATTGTCGCCTCCAGCCGCAGCAAAACCGGAGCCTGAGCTAAAATCGTTATGGTCACCGGATGCACCGGCAAACATGCGCGTGATCAAGCGCGAAGAATAAAGATAGTGTCGTTCATCGAACCCGATGAATTCCTGGTGGGTCATTGGGGCGAAAACCCCAATGATTCATTTCATTCAACGGATCAGGTTTTCGAAATCGGACTCCAAAAGTACGATGACACCCAATTTCTGTGCCTTTTCCAACTTGTTTCCAGCTTTTTCACCAGCAACTAAATAGTTCGTGTTGTTAGAAACCGTCGACGTGACTTTCCCGCCGTGGTGTTGAATTAGCTGGTGAATCTCGTCGCGAGTGTATTTCGCCAACGTGCCTGTCACGACAAATGTCATTCCATTAAACGTGTTCCTAGCTGAGGGAACTAATGGATCGGATTCCATTTTCAAACCGCATTCGCGTAAATCACGGATGATTTCACGTCCAATGTCCCCATTCACAAAATGATAAACACTCGACGCAATGGTTTCACCAATCTCATTGATCGCATTCAGTTCCTCGAGCGTGGCAGCGCAAAGGCGATCGATCGATTGAAAGTGTTCGGCTAAGACGATGGCCACGCGATTGCCAACATGGCGAATTGATAGAGCATTGAGCAGTCGAGCCAAACCACGTTGCTTACTCCGTTCGATCGCCTTCAACAATCGTTGAGCAGATTTAGTTCCCATACGTTCCAGCGTAACTAATTGGGATTCCGTCAATCGAAACAGGTCGCCATAGGTTTTAACGAATTTGAGATTGACAAGCTGGTCGACCAGTTTGTCACCAAGTCCCTCAATGTCCATCGCAGACCGGCTGGCAAAATATCGAATCCGTTCCTTCAATTGTGCGGGGCAAAGTGCATTCAGACAGCGGATATAGACGCCGTTTTCATCTTTAGTCAAGACGGTATCGCACTCGGGGCAACGTGTAGGGAACTGGTATGGCGGCAAATCGCCTTCACGCAAATGTTTTTCTACACGCACAATATGTGGAATGATTCGTCCGGCCTTTTCAACGACGACAATGTCGCCAACGCGAATGTCCTTGCGGCTAATCTCATCGGCATTGTGCAGGCTCGCACGACTGACGATGGTGCGGTCGAGTTCCACTGGCTCCAGTTCTGCGACCGGCGTGATGGCACCGGTTTTGCCGACCTGAACAGCAATGGAATTTAACCGAGTCGTAGCCTCCCACTTCTCCCATTTGTACGCAATCAGCCAACGCGGGCTCTTCGAACGAACCCCCAATTCCTCACGCTGTTCGAACCGATTAACTTTCAACACCAACCCGTCGACTTCAAAGTCTAGATCGTGCAACCCGTCAATCAGGATTTGACAATGTGCAATCGCTGCTTCGATGGATGGAAAGGCTTTCACCATGGGCGTTGCCGGAAGCCCCAGTTCAGCGATTTCTTGCAGGAATTCAATATGACTGGTTGATTTCAAACCCTCACAATATCCGACACCATGGCAAAACATGCGAAGTTTTCTCGCTGCGCATATTCGCGGATCGAGCACAGTAATCGCGCCGGCCGCGACATTCCTCGGATTGGCAAATAGCTCCTCTCCGTGCTTTTCCCGTTCCTGATTGAGTTCGACCAGCACGGAATTCGGCATGTAAATTTCACCCCGAACCTCCAAATAGGAGGGAATAGATGATCCCGTCAGCTTGAGCGGGATATCTCCGATTGTCCGCACGTTGTGCGTTATGTCACTACCGGTCTTGCCATCACCACGGGTGATGCCGCGAATCAATATCCCGTCCTCATAGATGATCGTCGCTGCCGTGCCATCAATCTTAAGCTCGACGACCCACTCAACATCACTCGAATTCAAGAGCTTTTCCGTTCGTGCCCCGAAAGCACGCAACTCGCCGATGCTATACGTATTGTCAATCGATAACATCGCGATTCGATGCTCGATTTCCGGCAATTGGCTTACGGGCTGCTCCGCAATCCGTTGCGTCGGGCTATCGGATGTGATCAGCTCGGGTTGCTGCTGTTCCAGTTCCTGCAATCTTCGATAGAGTTGATCGTACTCGGTATCCGAGATTACCGGCGATAACTCGATATAGTATTTGCGATCATGGAATCGAATCTGATTTCGTAACTGTTCGATTTCATCAGCCGTGTTCACAATTGAGTCACCATTCTTTAAGTCAATTGCTTTTAGGGAATTTGAAAATTTCTCAACCGAGCAGTTTTATTCAGGCAATTCCAGCCCGCATTCTGGTACGACCGTTACATCTTTTCCCACGGCTGAATTCGGAATAAGGCACAGGAACTCCAAATCGGTGTCACCATTATTTCTAAACTGATGAATATCATTCGGTGTGACATAAATGACATCTCCTGACTGAATCTCGTGCCAAGTGTCTCCCTCAAGAACTTGTCCATTACCGGACAAAACGT
>JBGTDM010000200.1:0-4770 GCA_041748315.1 Pirellulaceae bacterium | reverse complement strand
GGGGCGTTTAATATAGCCGAACCGCACGACGGGTTCCAATTGATTCCGTTGCCCTCCTGGATAGCTAATGCTCAAACAAGGTTGATACGTTACCAAATTGGAGGACTCTCCAATTAAGACATGCGGGAGATCCTGAGGATTTTCAATCTTGATCAACCCACAATCGATCTGCTCACCTTGCATTTGTTCGCAAACCCCAAAGCCCTGTCCATTAAACTGACGTCCGTCAGGAAGTGTGATCCGATACTGTTGTCCTGGACGAATCGTATGACCGGCAGTTAACACATGTCCCTGCGGGCTGACAATCACACCACTGAATGCGCCCCCGCGGTTTCGAATTGCGACGACAGCCGGTGAAGCCTTTTCAACGGCTTCATAAATCTTTAATTGCAATTCAGCGATGTTGAGTTGTTGAGCGGCTACCGTACTGCAAACCTGCAGCAAAAAGTAGATACCAATGGCTGTCAACCTGGCACATCGTGCTTGGAGCATGGAGTTCACCTGTTTTAAAACCGATGTTAGCTGAGATACTCTAAGCAGCTTGCCGAGTGTCCAGACATCATTCGCGGTGTTTCATTGAAACTCAACCATCGACCGTATGTGGCTCATTTGATTAACCATGAGACGAGATGTAGCCGCTATTGTCGATTGGCTGGCTCATTCATTTTAACAAAACGACAGAGTTAATCAGTACCCTGAGATACGTAGTTCATTGAGATAACGATTGAACGTTAGATAGAACGCTTACGAAACAGAAAAGTCTCGCTCGAATTGTAAATCAGCGACCAGCGTCCAAAAGACCGTTTAACGTCGCGTCCCCGACTCTAACCGAATTCGAGTCATCCGCTGGATCGTCGCTCAGTTCTTCGACTTCAAGCGTATGTGCCGACATGGGGTTCATTCGGTCAAGCGGTTGTTCGAGTCCGTTAAGGATGTACCTGGCCAGATTTCGAGCCAATGGAACGCTTTGTGGGTATTCAAACGTAAAATCTTTGTTGTACCACCAGTCCCGATAGACACTTTGGCGTCCGTTGGCAACGACTTGCCAAAGATCGCAGACCGCTATATCTGGATGATCCAGCAATACTTCCGCGGCCCAGTCGTTTTGTAATCGCATCCGACCTGGAACTTTACCGATCAAATTCGCCGCTTCATGACTTACAGTCTCGCGATCAGCTTCCGGAACGAGAGTCCCCAACGGCAAATCTGTATTGAAGCCGTAATCGATTGGTGTGCTTGTAACCCATATTAGTTTGGCATTCGTTTGGCGAAGTTGTTCGATAACTTGACGGAGCGTCGCCTGATATTCGGCTTTTTCGGTCTCATCGTCCCACAGGCCAAAGTTAAACGTTATTATATCCCAGCGGCGATCCGGCAAATCATAAACGCCTAACCAGCGATGTAGATCGAACCATTGACTAGAACCGAGGCAATTCACCGGCGGATGGTGCAAATTAACGACGCCAGACAGTGCTTCTCGTAAGGGACGTTGATAGTTGAAGGAAATGGTGTCACCGAGGAACAAACAACGGGGCAGAGTCTGCTGTTCTCTCGTTAATGGATCACCGACCGGCGCGAACTCTATCTCATCCGCAAAGTACTGGCCGTCCTCAAGGTTACCCTTCACGAAGACATCAGTTTCATATGGAGTTAGGTTCAGAATGGAAAAACCCAGCAGACGAGCTTGTCGATTCCCCAGGATTACTTGATCCACATGGTGGTCATGAATCCATTGCAGTTGATTGGGCGCGTTTCCATGGGATAATTCGCCATGAATTTCCAGATCCAAGGAGGATTCGCTGTTGGTAAGAGTTTGCCCATCATGCAGATCATACCGTGCCAGACGCTTAATCCCAGAACCCATGATGGTTTGCCTCTGCGTTTCATGATCAAACCGGGCGGTAAGCCAGAGCGGACTCGGAAGGTCGAATTCCACTCGTTCGTTTTGGTCGGCAACTCCGGAGACTGCCGAGATCGGCAGTTCGAGGATCAATTGCCGACGCTCAAAATCGATTATCGGACGAGTCAGGCGAAGAGATACAGAAGTTTTTTCCGTCAACTGAACAGAAATATCTCCATGCCTGGTCTTTACGACAATCGAGTACTTCAGTTGTTGTCGAACGATTCCATCAAATTCAAAGGATTCGGAATCTTGGCCGACGGCATGCAGGCCAACAATGCTGAACACCACAATCAGGCAACCCAAACGGGCAATGGACTTCGCATACCCATTCGACCTGCGAGGTTTGGAGATACGACAACATCGGGGAGTACCACGACCGCGAAATCGATGTTCAAACACGTTCGGCGGTTGACCCGCCGTTAGCGTCAGATTCGCTTGATTGAAGAACATGAAACAACCCTCGTGTTGGTCAACTTTTGCATCGCTGCATCTCTATTCAATCTATACGAACTAGGCAAGTTTCGGATTCCTAACCAATTTCTAATCTGAAACGAAGCCGAAATGTTTAGCATTGAAACGGCATATTCGCTATTTTCCGCAAACTAACATGTTTAATCGCTTGGGGACAACTTGGATATCGATGGGAAGTGGGTGCATCAGTTCGCCATCCATGCTGGTTGCGGCCTTTCCCTCGACCGTCAGTTGCCGTGTTTGATAAACCTGTACTCGGGGATCCTGCACTGGTTCACAGTTTCGGAGCTTTCCGATGAATCGGATAAAATCCAGTGGTCCAAAAGCCCGCAGCAGGACGACATCCAAAAGTCCATCAGAAATATCAGCGTGCGGTGCAATGCCCAGTCCGCTCCCGAAATACTTGGCGTTGGCGACGGCGATCGTCGAGAACCGACCCCGGAAAGAAAAATCATCGCCGCTAACTTTACCTTCAAACTCAGGGCAAGACGCAACCGTAGCTAGAATGGCAAGTTGATAACTGAGTCGGTCGCCCAACCAGTTTTGTGTTCGTTCCGCGCGTTGAATCACAGTGGTGCCGATACCGATTTCAGCGATGTTGACAAAATAGCGGCGATCCGCAGTGGCGTAATCGACTTGCCCGATATCGATCGCAGTCGTTTCAGCTTGCTGAATCGTTGCTACCAGTTGGTCCAAGGACTTTGGACAGGGAAACGTCCGGCTAAAATCATTACCACTTCCGCTTGGCCAAATGACGATTGCGGGGAGTTCGTCAGCAGTACGGCCCGATGCGATCAGACCATTTACGCACTGATTAATCGTGCCATCACCGCCAACAACGACGATTATCGAGGCTAGCTCACGAGCCGCGGTTTCGGCCAGCGCGGTCGCATGCCCGTGGTGATTTGTGGCAAGAATTTCCAAATCAAAGTGTCCATCCAGTTGATTTGAAAGTTCCAGCGACCGACGCACCGCCGCTTTGCTGCGGCTATTCACCACAACGGATATTTTTGGTTGTCCAAGGTTGGGACGTATACTCATCTCGTCTACGATAACCGTTCAGTGAGGATCTGACATTAGCAGTTGAAAAAAATCACGGCGGATTTATTTGGATTTGCTGGGACTTCCCGCCACAACGAGGTCAAGTGTATCATATTCAATCATGCATTTAGTCTAAATTTAGGAACATCATGAAATCCAGAATAAACCGTATCGGTAGACATTGCGTTGCGCGTTGGGTGTTCAAGGTACCGAACCTTGTGAACTTGACGTTCATCATGGCCACATGGCAAACGGCTTGGCTTTTTGCTCAAGAGTCGCCATTGAATTATCCGGAATCCAATAAAGTGGATCATGTCGATCAGTATTTCGGAGTTCCTGTCCCAGATCCCTACCGTTGGCTGGAGGCAGATGTTCGTGAGTCCGACGAGGTTCGTGATTGGGTTTTGAGACAAAGTGAATTCACCAAAGATTATCTGGATCGACTTCCCTATCGTGATGAAATTGAGACTCGGCTTACCGAGTTATGGAACTACGAAAAGTTCAGTACTCCATTTCGCGAGGGTGGACGCTACTACATTTTTAAAAACGATGGGCTGCAGAATCAGGACGTCCTCTATCGAATGGATACGTTTGACGGTGAATTGGTTGAGCTGATCGATCCCAATCTATGGACAGAAGACGGCACATCCGCATTGAGTGGTTTGGCTTTCAGCGAAGACGGCAAGTATTGCGCATTTGGAGTTGCCGAGTCGGGCTCGGACTGGAACCGTTGGCAGGTGATGGAAATCGAATCCGAGACCGTCTTAACTGATGAAATTCGACATATCAAATTTGGTGGAGTCGACTGGTCGCTGGATGGTCAAGGCTTTTTTTATAGTCGCTTTCCCGAACCAGAGGCAGGCGCAGCTTTTCAAAGCTTAAATCTCAATCAGAAAGTGTATTATCACAAGTTGGGAACTGACCAAAATGAAGATGTGTTGATTTACGAAGACCCGGAAAATCCCGAATGGGGCTTCTATCCAACCGTCACGGAAGATGGTGACTATCTGATCCTGACCGTGATGAAGGGGACCGACAGTAAATATCGCATCTACTTCAAACCGCTTTCCGACCCACTCGAGATCGTCGCTAAGCCAGATTTCAAGGTGCTGATCGACAATTTTGACAATGAGTATTCGTTTATCGGAAACACGGCCAACACATTCTATTTCAAAACCGATTTTAACTCTCCATTAGGAAGTGTGATTGCGATTGACACGGACCAGCCCGATATCGATAACTGGACGGTCATTGTGCCGGAGGCATTGGAAACTCTAGTGGACGTTAGCTTAGTCAACCAGATGCTGATCTGTAGCTACCTCAAGGACGCCAAAACACAGGTCAAGATTCACGAT
>JBGTDM010000199.1:0-5682 GCA_041748315.1 Pirellulaceae bacterium | reverse complement strand
AGCACCTGTTTCCGGTTTGTATCCTAGTCGAAGTCTCTCGGATCGTCTTCCGTTGCTAGATACTAGGCCGACCTACTGTAGCTGCCGCTGTCCCCAGCGGCAGATGGCCCCTCTCGACGCTTTCCATGTGAGAAATGCGGGCTAGCTCCTGAACACCTGTTGTGCAAACGATGGGTGACTCCAGAGTAACCGTACTCGGGTCGAAGGAAAAATTGATCTGGACTTGCATAAGGGGTTTTCGGCCGTAGTGAGGGCATGGCCCGAGAAACAGCCTGCGAAACGACATGAGTTACCTCCGTAAGCGGAGCCGGCTCGGGATTTCATTGAGTCGTTGATCGACAAGTACGAGCAGCAGATTGTCGGTCTGGAGATGCGAGTTGAAGAACTGGAACCGCAGGTTCAATAACTAGCGTCTCGCAATTCTTCGCGGCCGCGTACCAGCGAGCATCCGCACGCGAGGCCGAAACGCCCCAAACCAGTCGCAAGGAGCACAAACAGGATGGATGATGTTTCCGTGAATACGTAGTGATTCACTTGCTGGTGCTACGAATGCGTAGTCGGCGTGTTTAACACCGACGGTCGACAGCTTCAGGAGTGATACAATTTGCCCTATGACAAGAGAGTTCATGTACGCACCAAAATCGCTTAATACCAAATCCATGCCTGTGGAACGGTTTGCTGCAAACGGAATACGCCCTCCCGCGTAACTTGCGTATTCTTCAGGACAATGTACCTCAAATCTTTGAGCGATCGCAACGCGACCAGCCCGGCATCCGAAACTGGTGCTCCTTCGAGATCAACGACGCTTGCGATGTTCAAATCCGGGTACATGAGCAACTCCTGATCCGTGGGTGGATCCGCACGCCCGTCGATCACTTTCGAGTCCGGTTTGATAAACTTAGTGTTCCAGTTGCTGCCTCGTACGGAACTCAGCACAAAATCCCAAATCGGCTTTTGCCAAGAATCGAGTTCCGCTCCAGGTACCGTACAAAACTCGCGTACTTTCAGGTATACGACAATCGACAAAGCCGCAATGGCCAAGGGGACGGGAAGGATGAGAATCGCATACCCACCGAGTACAAG
Source organism: Pirellulaceae bacterium (assembly GCA_041748315.1). Taxonomy (GTDB): domain Bacteria; phylum Planctomycetota; class Planctomycetia; order Pirellulales; family Pirellulaceae; genus CALMEE01. Next base: position 4,599 of record JBGTDM010000199.1, on the reverse strand, counting down.
GTAACCGATGGTTACAATCACAATGCATAGGAGCGCCGTTAAAGAAAAGTAGATTGCGGTCAACGCGAATGGACTCATTTGCACGGCGAACCTGTTGCGAATAAACAGCAAAAAGCCTGTTAGCTTGACGTCCATCTCATTCAAAGTCTGGTCATCTGATTTTGTTTTGCGTTGGGTGTAACGGCATTTAGTACAATGTTTCTGGTCATCGAGCATCGCCCCACATTTAGGGCAGCGCTTGAACGGATCGAATTCCTGGAACATGAACTGGGGTGTTGCGGCTTGAGTCGTCTTCACTGGAGGCGCATTCGCGGCCAGCGATTGGGTTCTGGAATCTTTGGGGATCACGTTCATTTGTTGGCATTTCGGGCAGCGAACCGTCCTGCCAATGTGCTGCGGATCGGCAGCTAACAACTGGTTACAGTACGATGGTATGCCAAAAATGTCTGTGTCTTGATGCGTACATCGAAATTCGATCATTGTATTACGGTTTGGTTAGCGAGCGGAAATGCACCATCATAACCCTTGTTGGAAAATGCGACGACTGATCATTTCAACGCGAGTTGAACAGGTTTGTCACCCAATGTCGCTGTCGTTTGCGCTACCCGAGTTCATGACGTTCGCAGGTCTGGAATCTGTTCCTTCGCTCAGTGCGGAAAACTATAGTTTCTGGCTCTGATGCTTCAACCAGAGACCAGCAAGTTCAACCTGAGGCGGGCATGCGTGGTATGTTCATACATCTCAAGTGAAACGCGAATGTCTGCTTCAAAGGATTTTGGTCGAACCCGGGCCACACCTCCAGCCACCATTTTTACCAGCACTCGCGTCGGTTTAAAGCGCAATCAAGGTTAAAACAGCGATTTTACAGAATGTATCGAAACAATTTGGCTTGGAATGGAGTAGAGCAAGGGAGACCGACGACCGGTTTTGTCCCTTAAGTTCGCGTCATTTCGATGGTTTTATTGATCGAGTACCATTGTCAGTTCGGGCCAAAAATTTAAGAATGGGGTTGTTGTAAGTTTAAACACCAAATTTCAGATTTCTCGGGAGTTCATTACTGTGATACGATTTTTAACTTTTCCGCTATTGTTTTTTACACTGATAACCGCACCTTGGTTGAGTCGTGTTTCGGCACAAAGCGATTTCGATCAAGGTCCGGCCGTAGTCATATCAATCCAAGCCGTTGACAAGCAGCTCAAGGACGTCAAGCATTTCATGGAGGTTGCCGGATTCGGATTTTTTGCACCGATGATGGACGCTTCGGTTTCGGAATATCTTCGTGGGATCGATACGGATCGAGCAGCCTGTGTTTCGCTGTATTTCATTGAGGATGAGGTTGACCCGCGCGTCGTTGCCTATTTGCCAATTACGGACTTGGAAGACATTCTCGATATGATTGCTGACTTCGCTGACATCGACGAAGACGGCGACGAGATCGTTGTGACCACGGACGATGGTACTCGATTCAACATTAAGGAACTGAATGGATTCGCCGTGATCTCGAACGATTCCAGCCTATTTGATCGGGCACCCGGTACACCGACCGAGATTCTTGGAGATTTACCAGATAGGTTTAATCTCTCTGCCCGAGTATTTGGCCAAAGAATTCCTGAGTCATTAAGAGCCCAGGCGATCGAAATGATTCGTCAGGGGTTTGAAGAATCGATGCAGAATATGGGTGACGACGACATTCAGGACGTCGATTCACAGATGGAATCCATGGAGAGTCTGATTAACGAAACGGAGCTGCTCGTGATCGGGCTTGACCTGGATCGATCCGAGGGCTTGATCGGCATTGAGTTTGAGATGATTGGTTCACCTGGATCACGATTATCTCAACAGGCCGAAACAGGTCGTTTGAATAAGACGAAATTCGCGGGTTTTCTTGCAGATGATGCAACGATGTCGATCAATGTCTGCTCAACATTATTGCCTGAAGATATCGAACAAGCCAAGAAATCGATCGATCAGGCGATTGAAGCCGCGCTGGATCAGATGGCCAATGAAATGAACCAGGATGATTTGAAGATTTTCGAGCAAGTCATGGACGAACTGGTCGAAGTCGTGAAAGCAACGATGGATGACGGCGTCATCGACCTGGGCACGATCGGTTATATCGACGGTGAACAGTTTAACGTTGCTCTAGGCTCACGAAATTCGGACACGGCCAAATTTGAAGCGACGATTCGACGCTTGATCGGTGAATTTCAGGAAAAGGCTTCCCAGCACGGTGTAGAAATAGCCGTCGCGTTCGATGAAAGCACTCATCGAAGTGTCACTTTCCATCAAATCACAGTCACCGTTCCAGACGACGAGCAGGAAATGAAGGACATTTTCGGCGATCGTTTGCTGATCATTGTGGGAATTAGCCAAAGTGAATCCTATTTGGCTGCCGGCCAGAATCCCAAGCAACTCTTGATTGATGCGATCGATCGATCGGCCGGAGCAAGTGCCGATTTGCCCGCCGGTCAACTGAAGATTGCTGTCGCTCCCCTTTTGGATTTCGCCTATCGGTTGCAAAAGGATGAATCGCTGGCCGAAATGGCTGAATCATTGCGCAAAGCGGGCAATGATAAAATCACGATGGTCTCCAAGTTCGTTCCTGACGGTCAATCATTCCGTATGGAGATTCAGGATGGCATCATCAAGGCAATCGCGCTCCTTGGCGCCCAAATGGGACCGATGGGTCGAGTTGCCCCCGGCGACGATTTCTAAGTGAAGCGGCGCGTTCAATCGGTACCGCTTCTAACCAATTTCACAGCATAACGCGTTGGGGTAACCCAACGCGTTTTTTTGTTTCCCCATATAATCGAGAACAGACGATATGTTCGCGCGGTCAATTAACGGTCAATTAGTGGTTGGCAGCATTGGAACTAGCCCGCATTTCTCACATGGAAAGCGTCGAGAGGGGCCATCTGCCGCTGGGGACAGCGGCAGCTACAGTAGGTCGGCCTGTCCTCAGGCCGACACATCCTCAGGCCGACACTTTGACCTAAACGCACCGTTGCCTACAACACTGAAATTTGCTCAACAATCGAGCGATCGCCAACTCAAAAGTCATCGTTGTGAGAAATGCGGGCTAGAAGATGAGCCCACGGTTTTTTCCATCGGAACCGGACGCTAGCGCGTTCCAGCTGATCCTAAAACCAAGGAGTCACCGATGTACGGTTACGCGGATTTTGAGGGATAAATCGGAATTTTTAGGACGCAAAACGTGGCTCCTGATGAAAACGAGCCAACAAATGGTGGAAACTTGTCGTAATAGTGATTGTTTTCTTCCATTACATGATGCATAATTGGCAAGTATTCAATATTTCCTGGGTTTGCCATGACAGCCATCGATCGCCGCGAACGATTACTGGAAGTGATCCGACAACATGGATTTGCGACGCTTCCAGACCTCAGCGAACGGTTGAAAGTCTCCGAATCAACGATTCGGCGTGACCTTAATGCGCTTGAGGGGGAGGGTTCCGCCAAGCGAACGCATGGGGGGGTCGTTTATACCGGCGCGTCTCCCAAACTCCCTCATTTTGAAATCAGGCAATATCAGAATTTAAGTCGGAAGAAGGCGATTGCTGCGACCGCGGCCGATCTGGTGCAAACTGGAGATACCATTCTTCTGGATGGGGGGAGCACGGCCTATGAGTTGGCGCGGCTGCTCGTGGATAAGGCGATTCAGGTGATAACGAATTCGCTACCTGTCGCCAATCTATTCGTACGAAGTGGAGGCGCTGAAGTGATTTTTGTCGGAGGCGTGATTCAAAATAAAACCGGTGTCGCGTTGGGTCCTTATGCCACGGCCATGTTGTCGAGTGTGCGATGTCAACACGCGTTTATTAGTGCAGCTGGTGTGACTCAAAGTGGCGTTTTCAACAATAACTTGCTGCTGGTTGAAACCGAGCGGGCAATGATGAATTGTGCTGACTCGACGACGTTGGTGGTTGATAGTTCGAAGTTTGGTCAAACGAGCTTAAGTTTGGTTTGCGACTTGTCACAAATTCATCGTGTGATTGTCGACCATGGCATCGATCCAATGTGGGTCGAGGTGTTGGAGGCGAATTCAGTGAAAACCATTATTGCGGAGGAGGCCGATCGCACGTGAGCATGGCTTCGTTTGAAAACGGACTTGATCGAAACTCAATCGAAAGGATCGTGCGAGATATTGTCGTGCGAGAACTTTCAGAAGTCCGTCCGTCACCCCGTTCCGAGTCGTGGCCGAATTTGGTCGTCAGTATCTCTGCGCGACACGTGCATTTAACCGACGAACATGTCGAGCAACTATTTGGAGCCGGTCACCGTCTCACGGCAGCAAAGCCATTGTACCAGGAGGGATTTTTTGCGGCCAAGGAAACGATCATGTTGGTGGGGCCTCGCAAGCGAATGCTCCCAAATGTACGGATCCTGGGACCGACGCGTTCGCATAGTCAAGTCGAGTTGGCGCATACCGACGCGATTTCGTTGGGTATCGAGGCGCCGGTCCGACATAGTGGAAACATCGCTGGAACACCTGGTTGCGTCTTGGTGGGGCCCGCGGGAGTGGTGGTGCTAGATCAAGGCGTCATTCGTGCCGCACGTCATGTTCATATGAGCCCGCTTGAT
>JBGTDM010000198.1:0-2106 GCA_041748315.1 Pirellulaceae bacterium | reverse complement strand
CGGTGGGATGGGAGCGTTTCTGAGGTGGATTACGCTGACTCACACCCAGCGATTTCATGCGCATCATGGGACGGCTGGTTTTGGCCACGTCTATCAAGGACGATTTAAGAGTTTTCCCGGTGAAGACGATGCACATTTTCATGTGGTCTGCCGCTACGTCGAACGCAATGCCTTGACGGCGAATTTGGTCCAGCGAGCCGCGGCTTATCGTTGGGGCAGTCTCTGGAATTGGCTCAATGGTGATTCTTCGATCCAATTGGCGGCTTGGCCGGTTCGTCGTTTGCCGAAATGGGTTGATCGGGTCAATGAGGCACTGACGGTAAAAGAACGAACAGCATTAACACGTAGCGTAACTCGAGGCGTATCGTTTGGTAGCGAGCAATGGATTGCAGAGACGGTCAAGCGTTGCGGGTTGGAATCAACCATCCGCCCCCAAGGCCGTCCCAAGAAGATTGCCTAAACCGCCAAAACTGTACTTGACACCTTTTTCCCTGTCTCCTCTTCCTACCCGTGAAAGATTACATTTTTAGTTGCGGCGAATCTAAAACCGGGGTCGCCAATTTCCTCTTAGCAAGTACTGGAAATCAACGACGTCCAGTTCATATTCGGCCATTGCGGTGTCGATCGATTTTGCTTCCAGCGTGGCAAAGTCCTCTGCCGTTAATTTATGTTGATTCAAATAGCCAACGGCGCGGTTCCCCACTGCGGACAGCAGATTCAGTTCCTCTAAAATGACACGGTCACCATTGCCACTTCCGTTGCCGCCTCCACTGCCGTTGAATCGGGTTTCCGTTGAGCCCTTGACCTCCAGAAGGCGGACGGCATTTTCCAACCTCACTCGTTGCGAATTGACCTGCAATGTTTCCGCCAGTTGGTTGCCACCTTGTAATACCGTTTGGTTGTTTCCTTGCTTCAAATCGACATTCAGGTCCTGAAATCCGACGACTCGACGAATTCGATCCTGGGAGTCCCGCAAGGTGATACTGTGGGAGTCGGAAAATAAATGGTCACCTTGGTTGGTGCCATAAACGATGGCTGTGTCCATTCCCCCTTGTTGGGAAATCGCATTGACTCGGCTGAAGCCTGTAACGGTGACTGAATTGTCAGCCGACCACAGTTTGGCCATGTCTCCTGAACTTAAAAACGTATCGTTGCCGGGCGTGTCAACCAAATGGGCTATGTCATTTCCGCCATTGACTGAGGTCGCCGTTACATGATGGAAACCTTGAGCAAAATTGTTGTACCAACTGGCGACCATCGACGCGCCTCGATGGTCTCGTCGAAATACGTCGTTGCTGGAAGAGTCCGTAAAGTGAACTGATGCGACTGCTTGACTGGCAATCACTTGGATGCTTTCAAAGCCTGCTCCCCAGGTGGTGTGTGCCCGGGAATGCACGGCACCAAAAGAACCACTCAGTCGGAACATGTGATCCCCTTGAGACTCGAAAAATATCGCTCGGTCGAAACCGCCGCCGGCGTCCATGCGCGTTTGCCTGAATCCTTCGGCAACAACGACGGAAGCAGAAGTGGTCATGGATGTCCGGCCGTCTCGAATGCGAAAGACATCATCGCCATCACTGCCCGTCAAATCCGCCCGATCATGGCCGCCGATTGATTTGGCATGGACGATTGAAAATTGGCTGACGGTGGTCGAAAAATTATCTCCTTTAAATTTTGTCTGCCATGGATTAGCGTGCAGCGAATCTTTGCCGGTCGATCCGTGCATCAAAACGGTGTTGTGTCCCCCGCCACCATCGATGGTGACGTCTTCAAAGTTGCTGGCCACGATCTTGAACTGATGATTGGAAACGTGCACCCGATCAACGCTGGTAAACACACTATCGTTTTGATTTCCCAGATTCACAATCAACCGATCGGTTCCTCCCTTCCCTTCGATGCGGATCGACTGAATTTCAGAACTTTGAAATTGATAGGCAACTCCATTAACGTGGAAATGGAAGCCATTTCGAGCATCCACTGAGATGGTGTCATTCCAATTCGAGCCCGAAATTAACAAGTGACCATTCGAAAGCGCGACTTGGTTGTTTAAGCGGAAATCGATGCCATTGGCGTCACCACTAACTTTCAGATAAAACGAACTTCCTT
>JBGTDM010000197.1:0-3916 GCA_041748315.1 Pirellulaceae bacterium | reverse complement strand
TCAAAATCGCGGGCCGAAAGCATTTGCCTTACTCCTCGATAGGAAAGACGATCAAGTAGATCCTCGGTTCGAGTCATGTTGGCGTCCGAATGCGGCTCATGAATGTTTGGATCTAGTTGAAGCCAAATATACTTCAACGAGTCTGGAGAATGATTGGTATACGTGATTAGCTCCGATCCGATCAACTTCTGGTTTTCGTCGTCAATTTCGACATCGATTTCGTAATCGACCTGTTGCTGCCAGTAGCGATGCCCTGGTGCTCCCGAGGCCGTACGATAGTCATTGGCCGTAGGAAGAATCTCCTCCAATTGACGAAATTTGTCCTGCTGATTGAATTTTCGAATCGACTCTTGACCGGACAATCCGGCCGCAAACCCAATCGAAAGGGTGATCAATGTGATTGCGCAATAAACGCCGGGCAGGGGTACCAATAGCATACTTTTCACGAATGACTCTCCAATTCCTGAATTACAGCAGATGATCATGAGTGGCTTGGTTGGGTTTTCATTTAAATTGGTTTGCTCCGAGTTCGCAAGCCATGGCGTCGAGGATTTCCGCATTAACGTAAAATGATAAAGGGAAATGGCAAAACAATTTATGCAAGGTGAAGCGAACGTCGAATTACCGCAAAGATCCGTAGGCTACGATAATCTGGTGAATTCGCTGGTTTCTTGAAATCAGGTCCATCTGCAGACAGGTCCATCTGCAGATCGAAACTGTTATCAATTAGAATTTCACCGGAACAGACGAATCGCAATTGTTTAGGGATTCCGCAATCGAATCAGCAGCGGCCCATTTTTAGGTAGAAATTCAACAGACTTGCCAACTTTATTGCGACGCACTAACAAGAAGGTTACAAGGCTTGGATCCGTTCAGCGCGAGCGACATGCAGGCGTACCGTTTGTACGGTCAGCCCGCGATCCATCGTGCTGAATTTTCCCGACTCCTGGCACCAATCATTGTCCAGCAATTTAGTCGACCATTGAACCGCCGCAGGGCTGCTGCTATGCGATACATGTGACCAACATTCGTGGAGTGATGTTAACGTCCGCCACCTCCGATATCGTCCCCACCTCCGCCTCGACCTCGATCTTCTCGCTCTTTTGCTGCCCGTTCGGCTTCTCGACGCGCCAATTCTGCATCGAGTTCTTCATCGTCTCCGGCAAACGTCGAAATGCGATAATTCGTGGCGTCATTCAATTCATTACGCACGATTAGTCGCCCGTTCGAGTCCATAATTAACACCTCGGAAGGCTTCGTAAAAACTCCGGTCGTCGGACTTGAGAATGGCATGCGTTCTCCGCCCAAAATGTCAAGTAACAGAGCATCGGTTTGGAAAAACTTTCCAAAAATCTTCAACCGCCTGTCCTCCTTGTAATCGATCGATGTATTGACGTATTCGTGTAATTCTTTAACTTCCCATGTGATCGGATGGAGGAATTTCGCGATCGAGTTAAAATTCAGGATCGAACCACGAAAAGCATTATCGTTCTTGATTGGAATTGAAACATCAAGCTGAGGTGTTGAAGTGACCGCAACAACGTTGACCGTGTCTTCGTATTCTTCATTTTGATAGCTGATCGAGTCTGATGAGACTGACTTAAGCCTGGATTTGACAGGTCCAGCATAAAACCTGGCAAAATTACGAGGAATGGTAACTTCACTGATTTCACTCCAGGGCGTTGGTATCGCGTTAGCCAATTGGTTGGCCAACTCCTCGGAAATACCTTTCGGATAATCAGTACGTTTGATTCGAAGACGATCACGGACGGATTTTGCCAACATGACTTCGGTAATTGGAACCGGAGGCGTCTTCAATGCTTCACGTTCTTCATCGGTCAGGTAATCCTCGGGGTCTTTATCTTTACCTTTGCCTTGTCCCCGTCCCGGTCCTGTGACCTCGTCGAGCCCGCCAGCTCCACCACCGGCAGGACCCGCAATTTCACCCGGTCCACCGCGTTTTTTATCTTCGGTCACTGCTTTGACGAAATTGGGTGTATTCGGATCGACAACCCAAGCCCGGATTCGGTACTGATAGGTTTTTCCAATCTGTTTGGGTGTTGGATCGAAAAACCTGGCTAGACGATACTTTGCCGGTTCCTTTTTCGGTTCGGTCGTATCCTCAGTTTCTGCGCCGATGTCTTGGTCAAACATGCTGGGTCGTTCGGTGTCTGGCTCATCTTCAGTGGATTTGCTTGCCATAAGTTCTTCGTCATGCATCCGTTGGAACGGAATGAGTTCGTGGCCAGCAATTTCACGATAGTCATAGCTGAGCAGAGGTGGAATCGGATGTGTAATGCCATCGACAACGTAATCGGATTGAATCACTTCTTTGGCTGGAGCAGCAAACAGGCTCAACCGTCGATCAATCTCATGGTTGATATCCACCCACGTCTGTCCACCATCTTCGCTGCGTTGGACTTGTAAATGTTTGTAGATCGGTTGGTCACGCAACAGGTGCCAACCCTCAGCGTACAAAAACTGGTCGCGGTACTTTTGCCGTTGTTCGGCAAACGGTATCAACCCGGTTCCGACGACAATGTCGTAGGTCATAGCCAGATGAGTCGTTTCATTGAGTCCGTTTTTTTGCGGTCGATAGGCGAACATCCAATACCTCATCATTCCGTCTAACCCGATGTCGTCCGCTGCTGGAATCTTGTTGAGCTCAAGAATCATCTTCTGCTCGCGGCTGTTAGGGGGGACTTTGGTCGCGATTTGCGTTCTGATAAACTCGGTCTGGAAATCCCGGACAGCGATCATTTCCGGATCAGATCGTTTGGCTAGCGTTGCAAAAATTGCGCCGGATAACGGGCCAAACGGGTATACACTTGAATCAATTTTGCCAACGTCGTTAGCGATACGTTCGGCGGCTTTAGTGTCCGCATCACGAGTTGCCTCGAGCCTGTCCCAGCTACTGGGATTATTAATGTGGTCTTTGGCCTTCACTGCGGCCGTATCGAAAAGGCTTTGCGGCGTTGTATTCTCGTATCGTGGCGACTTTAGTCCTAACCAAACAAAGACACCGACGAGCACACATGCGATTCCAAATCCGATTTTTTCAACATGTTGAATCAGGAAGTCGTTCGCCGAACCTTGATTATGTTTTGAAAATGTCTTCGCCATTTCTGTTACTCCAAGTTAATTTGTCCGCATGGGGTCGTGACAAATCATGTCTAATTAAATTTGCATGCGAGCGCCACCATTAACCGATAATCACCGATCAAAGGGAACGTTTTACGTGTCACCTGTTTTAGTTGTACAACCATTGGTGATTCAAGGGATTGATATCAGCCTGAACGACCGCTTGATCGTAGATTTTCAGCCGTATCGTCGGTTGAATCGCCGTCGCTCGTTGACGGCTGATTTCCGGAATTCCGACCATGTATCACATCTTCGTTGACCGGGTTGTATAGTTTTACGATTCCATAAAACTCAACGTATACGTCGAAGTTCGTCCGTTGCTCGATCGAGGCGGCGTCGGCTAGAACGGTGAAACCGCCAGTACGCTCATTCGGATTTGTGACATCGTCGACCGAACCCGCGCCGCCTCCGGCAGGTCCAGCGATTTCATGTTCATCTCGTCCTCGGCCTGGGCCGGTCGCTTCCTTCTTGGCAACAGCCGTCGCCACGTAGCCTTCATTGGGTTTATGCCGATTGATTCTGAAACGGTTGATTTCAAAAACAAATGGGGAATTCACGCAGGCGGCGAGAAATTCTTCGATTTTTCGTTCATCCATCTTGACCGCGATACGTACCGGAATCCGGCGGGCAACATGCAAATAGGAGTCTTCAACAAGTTCTGGGGAAGTCAATGCTTCCATCAGTTTCTTATCACTGACCGGCAAGAAGTCCCAATCTACATACCGCCCGTGAAATGGGCTAAATGAGTCGTTTGGATTAAAATCACTCTTGGGCG
>JBGTDM010000196.1:0-4655 GCA_041748315.1 Pirellulaceae bacterium | reverse complement strand
GAATCTTAAAGAACTGAACGAGCCTATTCCGATACGTCTCAATGGCTGTGGGTCTCCGAGCAATGGCTACGCCATTACTTCGGACAGCCAAATTTAGAAGGGTTCCTGTTGCGGCGAGCGGGAGCCCTTCATTTTTTTTGCGGTACCTGCGGAGGACAGTTGTTGAAAACGGATTTAGATCGGGCAGGACGCGTCACAAAGAAACGAGTCGACCTTCACCCTCCCAAGTCAACCTTCATTTTGCGAGGGGCCAATCCCCTACGATACGGACGCAAGCAATATTTGCCCTTTGACGGCCAGTTGGACATCAGACTCCACATCCCACCGCTACGTGATCAAGTCGCTTGAAATGGTCCATTTTTCCAGATAATGGACGCCTCTTCGGTTCAGGGATGCTTCTTCCGTCTGAGGAATTATCGATTTCTCTGCTTGGCCGCTTCCGGCAACTCAGGATCTGCCACCCCCCAAGAACCCTTGCCATGCGTATCGATACGAATTCGTACAGTTCGAGCGATCGACTCGTGATCTGCTTCCCAAAATTTCTCCTTCTCGCTGCGGGCTTCAGGAGCTTCCAAGGGGCGAATGATACGAAAGCCAACGCCGGTCGCTGGTTCGGTCGTATACCACCAAGGACTTTGAGGGAGATTAGGATCTTCCGACTTCCATTCATCGTCCTCCGATCCCAGACGGGATGCGGAGCGACATTCTTCCGCTGTCATTTCCCATGATCCACCTCGAACCGTTCGCGGAAACACGTCGGTCGGCCAGTGAACGACCGGCTTGTCACCCAGATTTTGGGCAAGTGCTTGATACCCTTGTTCATCGTACTGATCCAGGACCCATTCGGCAACGTTGCCGTACATATCATAGAGTCCCCAGGGATTGGGGAGTTTTTCGCCGACATCATGCCGTTCCAGATCGGCATTGTCATCAAACCATGCATGGTTTTCCAATTCCTCTGGATCGTCTCCGAAATAATAAGCCGTCGTTGTTCCAGCTCGGCAAGCATACTCCCATTCGGCCTCACTTGGTAAACGATAGAAGTCGCCGCCGATTAGACTTAACCACTTGGTGTATTGTTTTGCTGCAAACTGGGTCATCGTGGCAGCCGGTTGATTAGGACCATCGCCGCCATCATAGGTAAAACTCGGGTCATACAATCCTGACGGAGCAGTTACGGCGTCGATCAGTTGCGTCTCGGTGATTTGTCGAACGCCATTACTATTAAAAGCTTTAAAAATTTCGTCTAACTGCATGTATGTTGTATACTCTGCCCAAGTCACTTCATGCTTCCCCATCCAGAACGGTTCAATGGATACCTCGATTTGAGGGCCTTCATCGTCATTGCGACCTTCCTCCGTTTCCGGACTGCCGATCCAAAACGTTCCAGCAGGAATGGGCATCATTTCAAACGTGATGTCAGTGCCGGGAATCGTTGTCTTATATGGAATCATGAATCGTCCATCTGGCAATTCAACAAATCGACCTTCGGCGGGCTGTTCAAGAGAAATTCCCAGGGATGTCGACTCAGTGATTGAATCCTGAGCGAAAAGCGTCCAAGTCGGAGAAAGACTATGGAACAACAGGACAATGCAACAGCCGAACATCAGGGAGGCAAACCCATCGAACAATTTCATGATAGTTGTCGATCTAATTTCCGGATTCGTAACTTTTCAAACTAAGCGATAACTCATTATTGTCTGTCCATTGCCCGAAGTAAATCACGAAGTTGATTTTCTGACCTCCAGGTCAACGAACGCACTATGCCCATGTTCGATGTTAGACGTCATCAAGGATTTCCACCGCCTCAAAGATTCTTCCTTCGAGCAGTTCCAGGCTCGCACCTCCGCCAGTGCTAACATGCGTTACTCGATCTTCGAATCCAAGTTGCGCGATTGCCGACGCGCTGTCGCCGCCTCCGATAATGCTGGTTGCATTCGAGTTTGCAATTGCTTCCGCAACGGCGATCGTTCCCTGGTCAAATGGTGTTATTTCAAACACTCCCATCGGGCCGTTCCACACCACGGTTTTGCACTCTTTGATGATGTTGGCAAATATCACAGACGATTTCGGACCGATATCGAGTCCCATCATGTCCGCTGGGATCGCATCAATATTGTAGACCTGAACCTTACACCCTGCTTTGAGCTCGCTGCCACATTGGGCGTCAACGGGCAGTACCAACTTTTCTCCAGCTCGATCCATCAATTGGCTCGCTAATTCGAGATGTTCGACCTCAACCAGACTCTTACCGATACTTCCACCTCGCGCCAGTACGAATGTGAATGCCATTGCTCCGCCAATCAAGATTTGATCGCAAATGTCGATCAGTCGACCGATCACATTGATTTTGTCGGAGACCTTTGCCCCGCCAAGTATCGCGACGAAAGGTCGTTGCGGATCCGCAATGACGTCTTGAAGGTACTTAATCTCTTTCTCGACGAGCGATCCAACCACCTTGGGTTTAGCCCCCATGGCCTTCGGAAGTGCGTACATGGATGCATGAGTGCGATGGCAAGTTCCAAATGCGTTATTGCAGTACACATCGGCCAGGTCTGCAAGTTGTTGCGCGAAGGATTCGTCACCTCTCTCTTCAGCCGCATCAAATCGCAAATTCTCAAGCACGACGATTTCACCAGGCTGTAGTTCAGCCACGGCCTGTACAACCAATGGCCCAATGGTCTCGGGACAAAACGAAACTTTGGCGCCCACCAATTCCTTTAAACGCCGTGCAGTGGGTTCCAGGCTGTATTTTTGATCGGGCTTCCCCTTGGGCCGTCCCAAATGGCTGATCAAAATCAACTTTCCTCCACGTTCGATGACAGAATTGATCGAAGGCAGTGCCATTTGAATTCGACGATCATCGTCGATAGTTCCATCAGTCAGGGGTACGTTAAAGTCGACTCGCATCATGACGACTTTGCCATCAACAGCAATATTTTCGATCGATTGTTTGGCCATGGAGCTACCTTCAGCAATATAGTTCTTGAGTTTGCAAGAATCAGGGACTGATCGTACCGTGTTGATAGTGACTCGGCTAGACGGTGCTGAGGTCCATGGACCTTCGATCAGTTATTCCTGGAATCGCTCGGCGAGCAAGCGAATATTGCGTCGAATTGAATCAAAATAGTTACCGGAACCAGTCGGTTGGTCAATCAACAGATCGAGGACGAGCACCTCGATCGATCGTGCTTGGAGTTGCTCAAGCACATCACTTGATGGCTGGAGCGGCCACAACATGATTCGAGCCGATTCCGGTCGAGTCGCATCGAACTCCTGCCAATGAGCGGCTTCGATGTCCCCCTTTTCCTGTGACCAAAAGTAGTGTTTGTCCTCGATTCCCAATCGACGCATCAGGTATTTAAACGATGGTTCACTACTCAAAACGTATTTCCCCCGGAATTGTTCGAACTTCTCAATCTCTGCGGTCAATTCGTCAAACTTGTTGCGTAACCGCTGTTCGTTCTGCTGAATCGTGGTTGCCCTGTCAGGAAAATGTTGTTGCAGTCGGATTGCAATAAAATCCGCCTGGTCTTTGGCAATTCGGGGATCGAGCCAGGTGGTCGCAATCAACCCACTATGTGAATGCTCTCCTTCGGGGCCATGCGAATGCGTCGGCGCATCGTAAATAACCAAGAAATCCTCTAATCGGATGTTCTCAATGGTTTCAATCAGTTTCGATGGAGCGACCGCTATCGTATTCATCCAAGGTGCGACCTGAGCTCCGGAACCATTACACAGGATTAACTCTGCCCTCTGAAGCTGACGGATAAAATTGGTGCTCGGTCGCCAATGCAGTGGGTTGACGCCACCGTAATCAGGCATGGCAACCGGACTTATATCCCCAAGCAATTCCTCGGCAAACGATTTCAACGCATAGCTGACTGCAATGACGCGTGGCGAATCCCCCGCCGCCGTTACCTTTGTCGGAACTCCATCGTTTCGGCTACACCCCGACACCGTTGTCGATCCGATGAAAAGCAGTGCGAGAACCCATTGGTGGCCACTGCGAACACGTTGGCCTGTTGGTGCGAATTGCATTTTTCCCCTAACTCATCATGCTTCACAAAGTCGAAATCAAGTCACGGACGTAAGCCATCGTATCAGGTCGGGTGCAAAAAGGACAACCAGAAGTGTCGCCAATCCGATTAGCAGCAAAGCCATGATGAATATCAAACAAAGTTCTGCCGCCTGGATGAACCAAAGGGTACCTCGGCCACATCCTAGTTTAAACATCGTTTGCATTTCAGATTTGCGGAGCCGCAACGACAACATCACCACTAACAACAGCAACAGCAATGTGGACGCTCCTGTCAGAAGAGAGTTAGCATTAAACAGACGTTTAATTTGAAAAACGATTGACATCAATTGTTTAACCTCGGCAATCGGTTCGACCATTTGGATCAGGGATTCTTGTCGATTGATGCGTCCCAACAAAATCGTGGCTGACTTCTCGTCGCGAGGCAGAACCACAATCGCCGATAGCGGATAGTTTTTCATTTCACCGTGAAAATGCATGTCGACAAGCGAAGCCTCGTCAAATTCCAAGTACGGCTGAACCGCCGCGCTCGCAACGCGTTTGTTCCCTTCAACGCCAAGCAGTGTCTCAGCATCCAGGGTTTTGACGTCAACATGCCCATGCCCATGCCCGTCGA
>JBGTDM010000195.1:0-2083 GCA_041748315.1 Pirellulaceae bacterium | reverse complement strand
TTCCGCAGACTGCCAAGCATACCGTTGTAGTCCACAATGACACCACAGTCTTTACCTGGAGCAACACGGTTGGCCCGAGCGATCGCCTGCATCAGCGTGTGGGCACGCATCGGCTTGTCGATGTACAACGTGGCCAGCGATTCCACGTCGAACCCCGTCAGCCACATCGCGCAAACAACCGCAATCCGAAACGGGTGATCTTCCTTCTTGAAGGCCGTTTCGACGTCGATCCGTTTGCCGTCCGGGGTTGCGAATCCTTCTTTGATGATCGCCCGGTGGGGCTTGATGTCGAAATCCCACTTCTTGAACTCCGCGACTTCTCCCTGCGATTCGGAAATGACAATCTGGATCAATGTCTCGTCCATCCAATCAGCCTGGGCGAGCAACTTGTCGCGTTGCTCCGCGAGCGCTCCTTTGACGATGACATCGTTGACTCGCCCGATCTGGTCGGTGAATGCCGCCGCTTTGGTTTGGATGTCGGCTGCTTTCGCTGCCCATCGCGGAATGATCCGGGCATACATTCGGGCGCACGTCACCTTGTCGATGCAGACCAGCATCATCTTGCCGGTTTCCCAGCGTGCCGAGCAGTGCTGCACGAAGTCTTCGGCGATTCGGTCCAATCGCTCGTCGGCCGTGATGACTTCGTAGGACTTGCCGAGCAGCTTCTCGATCTTGGCCATCTCATCATCGTCAAGATTGGCCTCTTCGATCTTCTCGGCGATCGCATCGTTCAAGTCGATTCGGCGGAGCCCCAGCTTTTCACCCCGGTTTTCATAGATCAGCTTGACGGTTGCTCCGTCCTCTTCAGCACGCTTGAAGTTGTACGTCGAAACATACGAACCGAAGATCCGTTTGGTGAGATAATCGGTGTCCCCAAGCAACGGCGTGCCGGTGAATCCGATGAACGCGGCGTTCGGCAGGGCGATCCGCATGTTGCGAGCCAGTTTGCCGGCCTGCGTTCTGTGAGCTTCGTCCGAAATGACAACGATGTCGTCGCGCGTGCTGTACGGCTCCTTGGGAATTTCGTCCCGGCGGAACTTTTGAATCAGCGTGAAGGCGAACCGGTGATTCTCGCCGAGGATCTTCTCCAGGGCCTTCGCCGAACTGGCTCGCGGTGTCTTCTCGTTGCAGACACCGGTGCCGATGAACGTCTTGTAGATTTGATCGTCCAGGTCATCCCGGTCGGTCATCACCAGGAACGTAAAGTTGCCAGGGACGACCCGGCGGACTTTCTCCGCAAAGAAAACCATCGAATACGACTTGCCGCTCCCCTGCGTATGCCAGAAGACACCCAGCCGGCCGAGGTCCGGGTGTACCCGCTCGATCAGCGGCAGTTCAACCAGTTTCCGTGGTGCGTTGAATTCTGCCGGCTTTTCGGCAACAAGCTTTGCTTCGTCACGGTGGTCCGGCACTTCAATTTGTGCGATTCGATACCGCAGCCGCTCTTCCTTCGGGAACTGTTTCTTCAGTTCCTCCTGCCGAACGACGGAAGCCACCGCACGATTGACGCCAAGAACCTGATGATTTCGTGCGACAACCTTTCGAGTCTGCCCGGCTTTGCTCTGGTCGAAGATGATGAAGTTCTCGATCAAGTCGAGCAGTCTGTCTTTGGCAAACATGCCGTCGAGCATCGCCCGGGCCGGAAGCGTGTCTTCTTCCTCGTTGTTCCTCTTCCACTCGTAGAAGTGATCCCACGGGCTGGTGAGCGAGCCGTACTTGGCTTCGTCGCCATTGCTGACCACGAGAAACGCATTGTGGTAAAAGGCGTGCGGGATCGTGTCCCGATAATCCGACAGATTCTGATCGAAGCCGTTGCGGATATTCGTCCAGACATTCTTGAGTTCGATGAAGACGAGCGGCAGTCCGTTGATGAAGCACACCAGATCGGCCCGCCGGTTGTAGTGTGGACTGCGAAGTCCTTGAATCTTCAATTCGCGGACAACGAGAAAGCGGTTCGCAGAGGCATGGCGAAAGTCGATGACTCTGGCGTCGCGATTGACCGTGCGTCCGTTCTTGTCCTTGAACGTGACAGGCACACCCTCGCGAATCCACTTGTAGAACTCCTGATTGTGCTGCAGCATGG
>JBGTDM010000194.1:0-14239 GCA_041748315.1 Pirellulaceae bacterium | reverse complement strand
TATCTTGTCTTTCACTCGAAATCCTTCCTTGGGTTGTGGTTTAGTTTTGGTCAACACTTAACAAACCCACAAAATCACCGGAAGTTTTCGAGTTTTTTCTTGCGCCAAAATAATCGACAACAAATCCACGCCGGTTTAAGGGCTAGTGGGAAAGAAACTAGCCACAAATCACAAACCACTAGCCACAAACCACTAACCACTGCTCGCGCTGCTATCTTCATCGGTCCCGAATTCGGCACCGTGCAGCGGCAGGATTTGGTCGCGGCCGCTCGCGAAGCGGGAGACGCCGGTTTCGACGTGCTGATCGCCTGCGCCTTCAACTTCGAAGCTCACGCCACCGAGTTCAACAAACTCGGCCGCATCCCCGTGCTCAAGGCCCGCATGAACGCCGACCTGCACATGGCCGCCGACCTCAAGAACACCGGCAAAGGAAACCTGTTCGTGATCTTCGGCGAACCGGACGTGGAAGTGGTTAGTGGTTTGTGGTTAGTGACTAGCAGTGGAAGGATGGTGGCGAATTATGAGCGGGTTAAAGAGTTATCGGGACTTGGAAGTGTGGAAGAAATCAATCGACTTGGCGCAAGCGATTTACGAGGCTTCCAAAACCTTTCCGCCGGAAGAACGGTTCGGGCTAACGAGTCAGATTCGTCGAGCGGCCGTGTCGGTGCCGTCAAACATCGCCGAGGGCGCGGCAAGGACGGGAACGCGGGAGTTCCTGAACTTCCTGAGCATGGCCAGCGGGTCATTAGCGGAAGTGGAGACGCAACTGATTCTGGCAGAGCGTCTGGCGATGCTCACGCAGCAGCAGGTGGTATCACTGCTGGACAGGGCAGCGGAAATCAGCCGCATGCTCGGTGGACTAAAGAGATCGCTGCAATCGAAGAACTGACGGAGTCGGACTTCCCACTCACACTAACCACAAGCCACTACTCACAAATCACTATCCACGGCGTCGATGTCTTCCACCCCAACACCGGCGAAGTCCGCAGCGACGGCGCGGACGGCATCGCTTGTTGGTTCCTCGACACCGACTACAACGAAGAAAGCTTCTTCGTCCGCCACGCCTACTTCCTGGGCGCAAACGATCCGTACAAGTCGCTGAAGACCACCCTCAAGGCCGAAATAAACGCCGACGCCTGGGAGACGCTCAACAGCGACACCTCTCGCCCCTTCGAAAAACCCAAATCCGGCCGCATCGCCGTGAAGGTGATCAACCATTTGGGCGACGAGGTAATGAAGGTATTTCGAGTGGAGTGACAATGAGCGAACCAAAGAACGAATGTCGGACGGTCTTGTTGGACGATGCTCCCGCAACGGAGGATGCCTTCGGCCCTCATGCACGGATTGCCGATGCAATCGTATCACTCATTGCGTCGGAGGACGGAGGCCGCGCTATCGGACTCGAAGGCGGGTGGGGGGCCGGCAAATCAACCGTCGTAAATTTTATGCGCGCGGCATTGCAGTCTGAAGATAAGTATCGGGTGATAACATTTGATGCATGGGCACATGAAGGAGACCCGCTGCGCCGCACCTACCTTGAGTCAATTGTTCAGGACTTATCAGAAGCGAAATGGATCGACAAAGAACCCTGGGATAAAACGCTTGACGAGCTTGCCAATCGTCGGAAGAGCACAACAACGCGGATTACACCAAAGCCGACGTGGCTGGGTGGCATTTTCGCGGTGTCACTTGTACTGGTTCCGATTGGGACGACACTCGTAACCGCTGCGTTTCGACAAGGTGGTGATGCAAATGTAGCGAACCTGTCAACATGGCCAGGGATTGCGTACGTGGGAAGTGCCGTTGCGCTCGCCCCGGTGTGGGTGCTTGCGCTGAATTTTGTCAGAGTGCTTCTGCGGGACGCATTCATATGGGTGCGTTCCATTACCCCGTGGACGGTTAAGCGAGCAAGGCGTGCATCGGATTGGTCATTCCTCCTCAGCAAGGCGATAGAGGAAACTCGCACCGATACTACAGAAACGCCTAATCCGACTTCAATTGAGTTTGAATCGCACTTTACTCACGCGATGAATGAAGCCTTACACAGCGCCCCCAGACGACGATTGGTTCTTGTCCTAGACAACCTTGACCGCGTGGATACAAACAGTGCGATTAGCATCTGGTCCACGCTTCAAACCTTTCTCCAGGAAAGGAACAGTATGCATAGCACCTGGTTTAAGCAAATTTGGCTTGTCGTTCCATACGACCCGGCGGGCCTTCGGCAGCTGTGGGATAACTGGCGCGCTACCTCAGCAAGCGAAGACGAGGGTACAGACACAAGTTCAACAAGAGTTATGCAGCAGCGAATTGCATCTGATTCGTTTATTGACAAGAGCTTTCAGATTCGTTTCCAAGTGCCTCCGCCAGTGTTATCTGATTGGAAGATTTTTCTATGCAAGCTCATCGAAATAGCCTTTCCCGATCATAACGAAGCGGACCGCCACATAATTTATCGTGTCGATGAAGAGTGGCGTAGTTCACACGCAATGCCCCCAACGCCACGAGACCTCAAACTATACGTCAATCAAATTGGCGCGATTCATCGTCAGTGGCAGCATGAGTTTCCAATAGGGCATGTCGCATCCTATGTGCTTCACAGCCGCCAGGGTGATTCGCTGATTGAACAGCTTAAATCGGGAGACTTTCCGTCCGCGAACATAAGACGACTGTTCAAAGAAGACATTATTCCAAGTTTAGCTGGGCTGACCTTCAACACACCGGCACACAAGGGAATGGAGCTCCTTCTTTCGGACCCAATCTACAACTGCCTGAGTAACGGCACCGGAACCCAACTAGTTGAGCTATGTGAGAGTCACAAGCATGGATTCTGGGCAGTTACTGAACGAGTTGTGACGTCGAGAATAGTAGGTGCACCTAGTGCTGTAATTGCTCATACGGGGCGCGTAATCTTTGACGCGGGGATTCTAGATGGTGATCAAACGATGGAAAGCCAAGCAATCCGTAGCACATTGAAGGATACTGTGACTTCAGTGCAGAATTGGCTACCGCTCGACAATAGTATGGCTGAGGGAATTTGTTCCATTCACCGCCTATTCAACGAACGTGAACTTTCCGCATCAGTCATGAAGTCTGTAGGAGCATCAGTCGGACAATCGAAGGCCAACGAGAAGAAACAAGAGACGGCAAACGTGCCAATTGCCTTACTGGCCATAATGAAAACCGTCACTGATCTAGCATTCGACGATGTAATCCCAGAGTCGATTTCAATCCCCGGGGATGTAGAGACATGGATGACTATTTGCGAAACACTAAACGCTGACGGCGCCAATGAACAGTACATTAAACATTTTAGGCCCAAAGAGAAAACAGATGCTATTGCGACAGCAATCCAAACGGCAGTGGGAAAGGGGGAATTCAGCGAACGTCACATTGCGACGGTCATAGTAACAACGAAGGCCGCCGCCAAGACGGATTGGAGCAGCGTTGTAACCGCTATTCAAAATAGGTTGGATGCCAACGCAGGCGCAAGCGCCGATGAAATGCGGCCACTTCTGCGGGGTCTATGGGAGCTTCGCAATTTAGGCGATGGAAAAGCAGCAAAGTCGCTCAAGACACTGGTCAATGATGGCCACATCGCACATCACTTGCATCAATCTGCGAAACACAAGGAGGGTGCGGCTCTTTGTCAATTCACGATGCTACACGCGGACCCGACTGTCGCAACTCCTCCGGCCGTCGCGAATTCTGCAAGCGGACATCAGCTGCTAACCAATGCACTTGCATCGTCGGACAAACAGACCGCAAGGATGCTATGTGATACGATCCAAAAGTATGGCAGCATCTCTGAACTCTTCGAATTTATCGACGCACGCGCCTCCTGCGACCCGCTACTTGCCACATGCCTGCTGTGCATTGCAGAAGGCGAGCAGCCGCAGGAACTTTTCACGGGAGAGGTCATCTTGAACCGGTGGGAACAAATCCAGGACGCGCTCCCTGGTGGCGATGACGACAGGCCGTTTGACAATCTCATTGGCACGCTCGCGGACCACAACAATTTGTGCGATGTCGTTCTGGCGAATAAAAAAAGCTTCGCCGCCGCCGATGCTGTACTGTATTGGACTATCGTACTCGCAGGAATGGTAAAGAGACCTGAATTCTACAACTGGTGCAAGGAAGGACTGGAAAGACTAGACAAGGATGCTTGGCTCTCGGACCTAAATCGCTCGGATGAATGCGTTTGGCTTGCTTGCTTGCTGTCTGACAAAGGGGTGCGAGCAACGCTCACAACTCACCTTGCTGATGCACTCGCAGAGCATGCAGCCGAGGTCATCAAAGGAGAAAACGTACTTGACGAAGTTGTTATCGAGAGGTGGCACGACGTGTTGTCGCTCCTGGAGGAAAACACGCGAAAGGCGCTTAGGGCGCGATTGCTCTCAGTGGCAATAAAAGCCAATGGACACATTTCAGATCAGTTTCTGGCAATGTACGGCGATGAATTAGCTAGGTCCGACATTTTGGCGTCGAACTCCCGCACGGTGAGTGGCCTATTCTCGCCAATCGTAAGAGAACGAACGGTTCTCGGACTTCAGTGGTTGGTTGAGTTTTTCAAGGACAACGGCGACTTTCTTTCGATGGCTTCCTCAGATGACAACGTGGGCGAATTCCAGACACGGTTGCAGGATTGCGTCAACAGTCCAGGAAATGATGAGGCGCAGGCGATTGTTGAGGGATTGGCAAAAATTCTTGGCATTGCGGCCGTTGCTGTCGATGACGAACTAGATGAGTCGGATGAGAGCAAATAATGGACTTCCGAATCTTCGACACCTTTACCGACAGTCTTGCCAAACTTGCCGGCGACGAACAGAAGTCCGTCAAGACGACCGCGTTCGACCTGAAGCTCAACCGTGCCAATCTGGGCATGCAGTTTCACAAGCTGGACATGGCCAGGGACACGAATCTTCTGGTCGGTGCGAGTCAACGGCGACATTCGGCTGATCGAGTGGTCGCCATTCGGTGCTAAATTTCAAGTCGTCTAATGCTGACCCGCAAAAGGTTTCGCTAAGTCATTTTTGCTCCCGCTTATCAATCTGGTGAACTTTTAATGCGCTAAGAAGCGGAGATTGTTACGGATTATCTGTCGGATTGCTGGGGGTTGTGTTGATTGGCCATTGGTACGCCCTGTTTTGGGTAGTTTGCCAGCCAATTGACACTGGCGAAACAGGGTTACCGACTGGAATTTGGCAAAACACAAAAAACCAATGGCCGGCTCCGATTTTTATTGGAAGAATCGACGGTTTCGTTCGTTGAATGGGGTACGCGATCGTTGTATATTGACCACGACACGCTTGGCGTTTTGTTCAAATGCCAGATACCAGATGCTGGATCGCGCCGTTTGCGGTGTTTTTGCTTGATTGCTTTTCACGTCAGATGGAATTTCCTGAGTTTTTTTGGGGAACGCACATGTCAAACCAGGATCATTCACGTGTTAATCGCAGGTGGGATTTGCGATGGCGACATGGCTGTCGGCACCACTGGAAAACAGTCAGCCTCATCATGTTGAGTTTTCTGTTTCCCTTCGCTCAATTTTCTCAAGCCGAGCACTATGCCCTGTTGATCGGTGTCCGGCAATATATTCCGACCGAGTTGACCGATCTAAAGTACACGGAAAACGATGTCGTGAAACTGGCCGAAGTGTTGCGTCAACGAGGCTACCAGCCGGACAACATCGTTCTAATGACTCAGACCACGGGTGCGGACCGCGCCGGACTTCTGCCGACTTCAGACAACATCCGTCATCAGCTCAAACTTTTGTTGGGTGGGCTTGATCGATCGGATACGATCTTGATCGCGGTTTCAGGGCACGGTGTGCAGTTCCTGGGCGAAGAGGTCGATTACTTCTGCCCAATGGATGCGAAGCTGGCAGATCGTAGCACCTTGGTTTCGTTGAAGGAGATTTATGATCAACTTGATGCTTGTGGCGCAGCGGGGAAATTACTGTTGGTGGACGCTTGCCGAGATGATCCGCAGACCGATTTGTCAAAATCAACCAAAAAGATTGAACTTGAACCCGTGCATGAGAAACGGCCATCGGTCGTGGTCGAGGGGGGTGCGATCGCGTTGAAGAGTTGCAGCCGGACGCAGCAATCGTTTGAGGATCCTCGATTGGAACATGGTATCTTTTTTTATCATTTGATCGAAGGTTTCAAGGGGGCTGCCGATTTGGATGGCGATGGCGAAATCACGGTGAGCGAACTGGAGTCACATACAACGAAACGGGTTAAGGATTATGCCCGTTCCCAATTGGGCGTGATCCAGATACCGTCCCGATTCAGTCGCGGGGAGGTTCAGGGGGATATCATTGTTGCAATTAAGGTCGAGCCACCGGCTCCCGGCATCCTAACGGCACCTTTCAACGCCGGTGAGGCATCGATTGGGCAACGGAGCTGGGCAAAACATTTGGGAATTGAAGCCGTGATGACGAACTCCATCAGGATGAAGCTGGTGTTGATCCCGCCGGGCGAATTCATGATGGGTTCCGTGGATTCGGACGAAGTGGCTCAGAGTGATGAGAAACCCCAGCACCGCGTGACGATCAGTCGACCGTTTTACATGGGTGAGACGGAGGTGACTCAGGGTCAGTGGAAGGCGGTGATGGGGACGGAGCCTTGGAAGGGTAAAGGAAATGTCAAGGAAGGGACGAATTATCCTGCGACGTATGTGAGTTGGGAAGACACGGTGGAGTACTGCCGGCGATTGAGTGATCGAGATGGTCGAGAATATCGATTACCGACGGAGGCGGAATGGGAGTATGCGTGTCGGGGTGGCAGTACGGGTAAGTTCAGTTTCGACGATGACGTATCTGGATTAGGTCGTTACGCTTGGTTTGATGAGAATGCCTTGAACAAAGATGAAAAGTATGCACACTTGGTGAGGCAGAAATTGGCCAATCCGTTTGGGCTCTACGACATGCATGGCAACGTATTTGAGTGGTGTTCGGATTGGTATGGAGCAAAGTATTACGGCGAAAGTCCGTCAGTTGATCCTGCGGGGCCGAATGATGATAAATATCGGGTGTATCGGGGCGGCAGCTGGTTCAACGCGGCCAGGCGCAGCCGCTCGGCGTTCCGGGGCTGGGACACGCCGGCGCTCCGGAGCAGCAGCCTGGGCTTCCGCCTAGTTTCCGTTATCAGCGAGTAGGCGGAGCGCAGGCTGAGCGAATGCGTACGCAGCGAGGGACGAGGATCGATTGGTTTACATGGCGATTTTTGAGGCATCGAAAAAATGGATGATGCCGATACCTCACTGGAAACCAGCCCTAAATCACTTCGCGATTCTGTTCGAAGAACGAATGAAATAGCAATCTAAAAAAACACTGACACAAAATAATTTACACGCCCAAAAACCGCTGTTTTGGGCCTTGCGAGTCACCCCCTACCCCAATACCTCCGTTGCATCTCCTTCCACCTGTCCATGTCGATCCACGGCGAACCATCGCGCCGCCTGAACGGCGACTCGCGCCGCTCCTGTTTCTTCTGGGGAGGGCGGGGTGGCATCTCAGCCTCCACCAACCGCACCCCGCAGTAATGTGCGGCCGCGCAGGCGTTGTACAGCGCGTCAAGCCAGTGGTTCTGTTTCCTGCGCCGTTCCCACTTGGTAACCACCCCTTTTCCCGCAATGAACTCCTCGACCTTCGCCTCAGCGGTTAGATGCCGCGCGATCCCCAAGTGCTCGGTAGGCGCAGCGCGGAAGAAACCCTTGGAAGCGGACTGCCCTATGGGTGCGGCGAGTCTCGCGTGCACCCACGACTTCCAGTGATCCGAGTCCACCTCGCACAGATAGAGCTGTTTGGCAGGCAGCCAGTTGATGTGAAACCCCTCGCCGATGTGCCTAACGATGGAGCCCGTTTGCGTGGGCCGGTTGTACCACTGTCTCGTCTGCTGGACACCGACGGAGGCCCCTAAATTGAAGCGGGAGGAAGCCAGATGTCAACCAACGAAAAAAGCCTCGTCGGACGTTCGACGAGGAGTTGAACGGGGGCGGGTGACGATGATTGACCGCATTATTGAGTCCAAATCGTTGTGTTCGAATTGTATTATATATTGAATTGGAAACACCCAGTTGCTTCATGCATTGCTTAGGACTACATGTTAGAATTAAGGCTTGTTGAATGCTGTTTTCGACAGAAATGTGATGTCGTGGTATCTATCATTGGATTGGCGACATGAACTAGGAAGACCCAGTCAAAATGGTGCGTGAAATTGTTCAAAAGTATGTCTCGCTTCGCCGAAACCACCCGGCTTGGTTGCTGTTGGCTTCACCCAAAGGGCCCCTGATTCTCGCAAGCCTGAAAAATCTGATTGATACCAGTCCCACCGGCGTCGAATTTGACGAAGCAGTCGAGAAACTGGCAGGCGTGTTCGCCGACCACGCAAATGACTCGGAATTTGATCTTGGGGAAGATCATCCACAGTCGGCCAGAAAGGAATTGCGACAATGGTTGAAACGCGGCCTGATCGTGGAACGGGGCGGAAAGCTCCTGGCGACCGATGCGTTTCAGCGGTCGCTGATATTTCTGGAATCTCTCGAAGACCGGACGATGACCTCTACGGCGTCGCGGCTGGCAACGGTTCAGCGTGCAATTGAAATCCTGCAGGTGCAATTGAGCAGCAATCAGGCAGACCGCGAAAAATCGCTGCAAGCACGAATCGACTTGCTTACTCAGGAATTGAAGTCTGTTCAAACCGGGACATTTGAAGTCCTCGATGGGGCAAAAGCCCAGGAAGGCATTCGCGAGGTCTATCAACTTGCCGTAAGTCTGCAATCCGACTTTCGCCGGGTTGAAGATTCTTACCGGGAAGCGGATCGTCTGCTCCGGCAACGAATCATTAGCGAAAACAAGAACCGTGGTGAAGTCGTTGACGAACTGCTAAATGGTCACGAACAGCTCGTCGATACAGTGGAGGGCCAAGTTTTTGAGAGCTTTTATGCGCAGCTCGTCAAATCGTCTGAGCTACAGGAAATGAAGTCCCATTTGCGGGCCATTCTTGGCAACGGCAATACCGACCGGGCTCTGGGAAGGAAACAAAAGGCTGAGCTGCAACACCTGGTATCGCATCTGGTGCAGGAATCCGAACGCGTCATTCAGGCACGTGCGCGCAGTGAACGAGATGTCCGCGGGTTCTTGAAATCAGGGCTTGCGGACGAACAAATGCGAGTCGGTGCGTTGCTTCAGGAGATATTTCAAACCGCGCTGGAACTAGACTGGCAATCACAAAAGCTGCGTCGTTCTGACAGTCCCTTGCCGCCGATCGGTGTGTCACTCGCCAATTTACCAGTTATCGAACGACTCCTCTTCAAGCAGGTTGGCGATGAAAATAACGAAAGCCTCGATTTGGAGGCCGCTGAAGCTGATCCCGCATTGATGAACGAAGAGTTTTGGGCCGCCTATCGTGCATTGGATCGTGCGGAATTGTTTGACAAAACACTTGAACACCTGCAGAATCGCGTCAGCCAACAGACTATCGCCGAGTTAGCGAGATCAATGCCACCAACGCACGATCTCGAAACACTTTCGTTCTGGCTTGCGATGGCTCGCGCCGCAGGACTAGCGCTGGAAGAATTCACAGAATCAATCGATCTGCAAAACGATGCAGGGGAATGGACCCGCTTTCTCGTCCCTGCCGTCAAGATCAACCTTGAGGCGGTTCGCAATCTGAAGCTGGAGAGCCTGGAATGACCAACATCTTCGACAGGATGGCCGCAGAATCCGAACCAGAAATTATTCGGACTGAAGCAGTAATTCAGGAAGGGCATTGTCAGGCCCATACGGGGGAATCCGGTAAAGCCCCCGAGCGAACTTCGCCTGACATCAAAGCTGCTGTGCAGCAACTTCTCAGGCATGGTTACCTGGAGGAGTCAAATCGGTCAGAGTTGTTTCGGAAAGTCATCGTTCACCAAGCGGCAATTAACAGCGCACTTGAGCCTCTCGACCTTGCATTGCGAATTGATTCGCACCGGGGCGTGGCCTTTCTCGCGGTCGTTCCGAAACAACAACGAACCGATCACGAATTGCAAAGCGATTCCGAAGACGAAGGTTGGACGCATCCGCTTGTCCGCAAGCAGCGACTGACGCTTGAGCAATCGTTGTTGGTGGCGATCATACGGCAGGCGTTTGTGCTCCACGAACAGGAGGCTGGAGTTGGACACTCCGATGCAAGGCTTACGGTGGATGAACTTCTGCCGACCTTCCTGACTTACTTCAGCGAGTCGGGAAGCGATACCCGCGACGAAAATCGGCTCCTTCAGCTTCTCGATCAGCTCAAATCGCACGGCATCGTTTCCGAAGTTGATAAAAAGAACGAGTTCACGATTCGTCCGTTAATCGCTTATGTGGCGAGCCCTGAGTCTCTCGCGGCATTGCTACAGATTCTGAAGGAAAAACGTCAACAGAACATCGATACTTCAGGAATTGGCTGATGCTCAATCGTGCCAACGGCAACAACGATCAACCAGAGTTGTTTGATCGGCTGGACGAGACACCGGACTCGCTAACGCCCGATTCCGAACTATCGTTTCTGCTCAACCAACTGGACGTGTTCAACTGGGGACCGTTTCGAGGTTTGCATCGCGCCATGTTTGATCCGGATGGAACGGCGATCATTGGTCCCACTGGGAGCGGCAAGACAACGCTCGTTGACGCATTGATGACGCTGCTTGTCCCATCACCCAGATACAACCTGGCATCCACCGGAGGACACGAAAGCGACCGAACGTTGATCGAGTATGTCCGTGGTGTACTTGGTGGTGACGGTGCCGCCGGGCGTCAGGAAGTGGCACGCCCCGGCAAGACGATCAGCGGAATCTGTGCAACTTATATAGGTGGCAATCAGATCCTTAAATTGGCCGCCTTGTTTTGGACGGAAGGCACTGGAAACTCTGCCGACGACCTGAAACGACGCTGGGTTTTCTCGCTTGCTGAGGATCAGTCGCTTGAAAACTGGCTTCGAATGCTGCACGACGACGGCGTTCGGGATTTGCTGAAGATGGGGCGAGAGACGGCTGATTTGCGATTCTTCGACAGCAAAAAATCGTACCTTGAAAGGGTGCGGAAGTTTTTTGATGTCGGCGAAAATGCGTTTACGCTTCTCAATCGAGCGGCCGGACTCAAACAGCTCAACAGCATTGACGAGATTTTTCGAGAATTGGTCCTCGATGACCGATCCGCCTTTGACCGCGCGATCGAGGTTGCTGCCGAATTCGACAATCTCGCGGCGATTCACGCGGAATTGGAATTGGCTCGCAAGCAGCGGGATTCGCTGCTCCCGGTGGCCGACGAGCACGTAAACCTCCAGCGGTCCCAAGCGAAGACCTTCGAATACCGAAAACTCAAACGAACACTCCCTGTCTGGTTCGCAAATCTGACGGAGCAAAAATGGGGTGAACAGGCTCTGGAACTGGAGCAGCATGCCGAAAAATTGAAGTCGCAATTGGCCTCGCTCAACACGAAAGAGATTGAACTCAGGTCATATGTCGATACTCTTCGCGAAAAATACCTCGTGCTAGGCGGCAACGTGATTGCCGAGCTGGAAAACACCATTGCACTGCAAACCCGTTTGCGAAACGAGCGACGACAGAATGCCGACCAGTATCGACAGTCGATTCAGCGTGTTGGGCTTTCGGTCGAGCTTACGCCCTCGAACTTCGAATCAAATCAGTTGTCATTGCACGAACAGAAGAAGAACGAAAGTACCGTTCGCGACCAACTCTACGAGGCTGCCTTGCAAGCCGATTCTGCACTGCGTCAATCCAACATGGTTGTCGCCGAGTTTGAGCAGACGCTGAACAAGGTCAAGCAGCGACCGGGGTCAAACATCCCCCCGAAGTTTCAAGAGTTCCGCGGCGAACTGGCCGAACACCTTTTACTTTCCGAAAACGAATTGCCGTACCTCGCCGAGATGGTGGAAGTCCCTCTGTCGGAGTCTGAATGGCGCGGTGCAATTGAACGGGCAATTGGCTCGGAAAGACTGCGAGTTCTGGTTCCGCAAAAGCACCTGACGCGGGCATTGAACTGGATCAATCACCGGGACAATCGCTTGCATGTACGGCTTTTCGAAGCCCGGGATCAGCCTTCAAACGAACGACCAGAGTTTTTCGACGACGGCTTTGTCCGAAGGTTGAATTTCAAATCTCACGAACTGGCCGATGCGGCCAAGAAACTACTCAGCGGGCGTGATTTGCATTGTGTTGCTTCGGCCGAGGCACTAAAGGAAATCGAGCACGGACTGACAAAGGAAGGAATGATGTCCGGTCGCCGCGGCCGGTTCGAAAAACAGGATCAACGCCGCCTCGATCAGGATTGGCTGACCGGTTTTGACAACAAGGACCAACTTGAATCGCTCGCCAGGCAACTTGATGATGCTCAGAGTTCGGCAAGTCAAGCCGAGGCGAAATACAAAAAGCTCAAGTCCCAACTCCACGGAGCGGACGAGCAGTTGAATTTGATCGACACTTTGCTGAACGTCGATTTTGATTCTATCGACTTGCCGTCTGCCGCTGGGGAACTGGCAAGGTCAGTCGATCGCTTGAGCGCTCTTCAGGCCCCCAACTCCGATGTTAGCCGTGCCAAAGCCGAGTTCGAATCCCAAAACTCACAACTGGGTGTGCTGCAAAATGAAATCGCTGACGCTCGCTCGAAAATCAGCCAGAACGAGGCAAAAATCCAGCACGCGCGGCGCGAACAGGCCAAAGCCCGCTCCCGCGTGGATGCCGGAGTTCCGGATGCTGACCTGGCGATCGCGGATAAACGGTTCCGCGTTTCGCCGGAAATCCGTGCCGAAGACCTGAATGACGAGGAGCGAAAATGGGCCAGAGCTGTCGACGACAAGCTCGGTAAATACTCCGACCGAGAAAAGGAAATCGAAAAACAACTCGTGCGGCGCATGGGTCTGGCGAAAAACGTCGATACCGGTGCGTTATCGGAAGTAGGAACTGAAGTTGAGGACGTGCCCCATTTTCTCGAACGGCTGAAAGTTTTGACCAACGAGGCGTTGCCGGAAAAACGAGCACGTTTCCTGGAGTACTTGAACCGTTCTTCGGACCAGGGCGTGACGCAGCTATTGGCAAACATCGATGAAGAGGTGGATGCGATCGAGAATCGGATTGCCGAACTAAATCAAACGCTTGTGAGAGTTGACTTTCGTTCGGGGCGGTTCCTTCAGCTTCAGCCGCAGCGCATGAAAGATGAACGTTTGCGGACACTCAACATAGCAATGCAAAAGGTGCGAAGTGCCGCACTCAAGGACGATGGCGGTGAGAGTCACTTTGTGGCGTTGCAGGGAATGGTGGCGATTCTGCGAGAGGCCGGCGAGAACCGGCGACTGCAGGGATCAAAGGCACTGCTCGACCCGCGATTCCGGCTTGAGTTTTTTGTAGTTGAAGTCGATCGACAAACTGACGACCGATCCCTGCCCCGAACTGGTTCGCAAAGCGGAAGTGGTGGCGAGAAAGAACTGATGGCCAGTCATATTTTGACCGCTTCGCTCAGCTACGCGCTGTGCCCCGCGGCTTCAACACGGCCACTCTACGGAACGGTGATCCTCGACGAGGCGTTTTCCAAAAGTTCGCCTTCGGCGGCAACGCGTATCATCGAGGCACTGCGCATTTTCAAACTTCATCCCGTCTTCGTGACGCCAAACAAGGAAATCGGTCTTCTCAAACAGCATACGCGCAAGGTGATCTGCGTGCAACGGCCTGGAAAGGAGGCAAGTCTTGCGTCAATCTCATGGGAGAAACTTGAGGAGCTTGCCCGGTCACAATGAAGTCTCCTACGGAACTCTATGTCGTTTTGAGACGACAGTGGCAGAACCCAAATCTGCGAGAAACACGACTTTTGGGCGCGTCGTCCGCATGGCCGATTCGGATTTCGATTGGTCGCCCTTCGCCGCGAAAAATTCTCAGCTCACTTGATGAAGTAAAACGGCATGTTGACGCCTGGCGGAATGTCAAAATCGGCGAAGTCATCTGGGAGCAGGTTCGCTACCGGGCGGCGTCCGAGCCCATTGCATTTCCGGTCAGCTGGAAACTTGACAAGCCGACGGACTGGATCGAAGCGATGGGTGATGCCGCCATTCGCGCCGAATTTGAAATGCTGGCACATCTCGTGAAACATGCGTCGCCTGAATTTCACTCTTTGCTAGTGCGACGACGATCGTTGTGGTTGGGAAAGCCAATCCACGAGGTGCAGCAGGCGTTAATTCTTGCCGCTTCGCTTACGCCGGGC
>JBGTDM010000193.1:0-8068 GCA_041748315.1 Pirellulaceae bacterium | reverse complement strand
GGCCTACGATGAAATTGAGAAAGAGTTACGCCTGGCTCTGCAAGCCGTCGGGCGCAAACTTGGAATGTTCCTGAGGCGACGAAATACCATTAAACAGGAAAATGAACGCCGGAGTATTTTCCTCCGCTATTTGGGCGAAGTCGCTAACGCCGTGAGTGAGATCAATGGTGCAGATCGGCAAAACCTGTATGATGATCTGCTAAAAATTGCCCAACGAAAAACCAAAGAAGCAGACACCAAATTGGATACCCGCGGCAAACGCATCGATGAGGATTCTGAGCTGTATGGGGACAATGTGATCATTGTCGAGCAGGAATCGATCGTGCCCAGCAGCGTTGCTAAACCGAACGGTAAGGCGCGGTCTAATCTCAACCCACAAGGGAAACTGTTTGATGCATAGCTTTGGAATTGACACTCAATGCATCCTGGCCTCGCCCCGTAAACCAATTATTTTATTGGAGTCGTGCGTTGTTTAGACCAGCGAATAGTGTTGGTCGTGGTGAATTGAGGGGGCAACGCGGCCCCAAGCCAGTTGGACATATCCAACAACAAAGCACGGACACAGCAACAGGCGATGTCGTCGCCAATGGGTGATAACATTGCCATCGTTTTGTCTCATCCCGATCAAAAGCATTACCAACCACGAACCTTATTAGATTCGAAGTGACGCGCATCCATGGCAAAAAAGAAGATCGTCAAGAAGAAAGTCATCAAAAAAGTACCGCGCCGTTCAGGTCAGGAAACTGCGCCACAGAGAGAGACAACCAAAGGTCGATCGGCCGGCGCGTCAAACGGCGCTGCCGCCAAGTCGGCACGCGATCAGAAGGCGATGAAATCACTTCGCGAAATGGCTGATGGAGTTGTCACCATTGCGTCACGGAGTCGCTCGCCACATGTCGACGTCCCCTCCCGTTCGTTGTCGAACGTGCGTTTCAATCGATCTCGCAAAATTATCGAGATGGGAAATAACAAAAACCGTCGAGAACTGTTTAATCTTTCCCAAGCCAAAAGCTACATGCAGACGTTGCTGGTTGGAAGCGGTTGTAAAAAACTAATCGAACAGGGCAAAACCACCAGCATTCGAGGTCTCTACTATATGTTGAAACATCGAATTTCGGGGACAACCGAAAACACGTTCGAAGAACAAAACGAGTGCGACCCGATCATTGAAGATGTCGAAGTGACCCTTGATTCTCTCCGGGAAGAACTCCATTTGTATGCTCAGAATAAGGGAAACCTGTATGGCGACCTGACACTGATTGATGACGGCACCGAGTTAAACTGTTCCCGCGTTGGCAGAAATGGTTACAGTATTCCTTCCATCGTGGAACCGTATATCGTTGAATTTATTAATCACAGTGCGAGGTTTATCTTGCACGTCGAAAAAGATACTGTGTTTACCAGGTTCGTCGAAGATCAATTTTGGAAAAAGCATAAATGCCTGATCACACACGGCGGAGGCCAGCCACCTCGAGGCGTGCGGCGGATGCTGAATCGCTTGCACACCGAACTCAATCTTCCCATCTACTGCTTATTGGACAATGACCCTTGGGGATACTATATCTACAGCGTGATCAAGCAAGGTTCGATTAACCTCGCGTTCGAATCTCAACGCATGGCGGTACCTGCAGCCAAGTACCTGGGATTGCGAAGCATTGATCTAGAGAGATGTCAGCTCAATGAAAGCGTGATTATCAAACTCAGCGACACCGATAAAAAGCGGGCCCGACAAATTGCCGCCTATCCCTGGTTCGAAAATAAGGCAAGTTGGCAAAAGGAGATCAAAAAAATGCTCGATAACGACTTCAAACTCGAGGTGGAATCATTGATCAGCAAAGACATCAGTTACGTGACCGATGAATATGTGCCTCAACGATTGAAAGACAAGGACTTCCTTGACTAATGCTTTAACCTGGATCGTTCCGCCGCCTCAACCACCTCGGAAATTTGAGCGGCCAAACTAAGAAAATCAAGACTAGCCAACTGATGCTGCTAACCATGCAGCCAATCACAAATGTCATGGGCCAATAGACCATGCGAACTTGATGAGTCCCTGCCGGCAAGTGAACCGCTCGCATCACGCGGTTTGCCCGATAAATTTCAATTGGCGTCCATTCAGGATGTCCCGTGGATCGGGACCAACACTTCCACCCCGCCGCGAACTGCTCGGATACCAATACCCAGCCCGGTTTTTCAAGCTGCACATTGAATTCGAACTGGCCAGAGCCTGGCCGAATCGCCGCGATGTGAGTCGACTCAATTTGTCGTACGCCGCGTTCGTGTGGCTCGATCTGTTGGGGAGCGTCGCTTGTTTCAATGACGGTTATATTTCTTACCCACTGGTCAAAAACCTGCTTCGTGCGCTCAAAGGTTGCCTTGACGGACCGCTCATCGATTGGCGGTAAAAATGCAATGTCGCCTGTCAACACCATGGCACTTGCTGTTTCCAGCCTAGTTCGCACCTGCTCCGAATAAAATCGTGCATCCGTTACACAAAATGCCCAATCCGATCGTTCGATTGAGCTGAACGAGTCCAATCGGAAATGACGGTTTAATAAATGGAACTTCGGTTCCCCACTTGCAATCTGCCCCGCCACAAGTCGTGCCAGCGGATCGGCTTCCAACGGGTCCTGATTCGATAAGTCGTTGAAATCGAACGCTTGTCTTGCAGTCTGCTGGCGACTTCTGAAGTTTCCATCACGATCGCCATCTGGCGTTTTCAACGCCGAATCCTGCAAAGAGTGTTGTGACATTGATGGCAGGTCTACGCCCAGGTCGTGCAGTTTGACGGAATGCATGACCCAGCTATTGGCTACCAGGAGTTCAACCGCCAAGATTGCCGACACCAGGCTCGCTCGTGCCCGATCCCGATTGAATGTCCCGCCATGCGAAACATTCGCGAACAACCTACCGGATAGTAACAGCGCCACGAACGGCAACACAATCAGCGACTGAATCGCTCCACTTCTAAGATCAAACAGCGAACCGTGTGAATTGAATGACCCCATCCAAGGGTCAGGTCGAATTTCTGACATGCAACCTATAATCCATGATTGGCCTGCAAAAGACAGGACCAACACGAAGCAAGCAAAACACCACAGGCCGCCCGACATCCATAGATAACGCCGTAAAGCGGAAACCGATCTTAGCTGATCGTATCCATAGCCCGCGAGCAAGGTTAAGCAACACACTGCCAAAATCAACAACTTGGCGGGGTACCGAAACTGCACGTAGTTTGGCAATATCACGGTCATTAGCCAATAGACTCCTCCCACCTGATCTCCCGTAACATCGCCCTCGCCACTCAACCTATTGGCGATCATTCCGAGTCCGAAAATGCCGAACGCCCCGAGGAGCGACACCATGGAAACCCAGGTCAAACAGGTTCGTATGACTTGCCTTTCGTCTTGCGGACGCAGAATTTTCGCTCCGCAAAAAGCAAGGGCGATTGTGACGACCCCCAAATAGAGTGACGGATACCAGCTTCGCCGATTCATCTCATGTTGAATCTCCAGTTCATCCATCCAACGTTGAAACGCGGGATAACTTCGTCCTCCAAAATTAGGCACGATCGTCTCTGCAAGAGACCATGGAGGAAGACTAAACTGATAGCGATCAGAATGATGCAGGACTTCCTGATGTGGTTCGCGGTGCTCCGGCCAAGGTGCAGCCGTCAATCCGCGTGCAATCCCCGTCAAGCCTGCGGAATCGAAACGAGAGAGGTAGGTTGGGATCTCGTAAATGCTCTGCGGTAGCTCAAACTGGTTGCGCACGCTGCTTTGAATGGCCTGCGATGAAGGAAATAGTTGTATGGCCGCCAGGCCAATCGTAGCACCGGCGATGCTCCCAAGTCCCAACAAATCCGCGAACCGTCGTTGCCACAGGAATCGATTCCAACCCAGATCCGCCGTTGGACCCTGTCGCCGGCGAGACAGCATCATCATTCCGGCAATTAACAAGGCATGGTAGGCCATTTGCGCGTCACCTCCAAGAATCATCAACGCCGTTACCGCTGCCAAGTGCAAAGACTTTTTCAAATCCCATCCAGACTGACGCAACGACCACGCAGCAGCGATTGCCCAAGGGATCCAAGCCGCTCCAACCAGATATACGACGTTATTGGATTGGCTGAGCAATGGGGCGCTAAATGTGTAGGCGATTGCTGCCAGCGAGCTACCTTGTGAGCTGACTTGCATTACTCGTCCACAACGATAGATTCCCCAACCGGCCAGCAATAGATGGACCAAGATATAGAGTCCGAATCTGCTGGAGAACGGGATGACATTCAAAATGAAAATCAGTTTGCCGGGATAAAATACGCTGGAACTGCCATCGGCCAACAGCGGTTGCCCAAGTCCACAATACGGGTTCCACAACGGAACGGTCCCCAGTTCCCACTCGCTTTGTACGAAGTGAAACAGTGGAAAGTAAAGGTAGCTGGCGTCGCGATAGGCGAGCATCTCACCCTGAAACAATAGCGGCCAGGTCAAATACAAACCACCGGCAATCAGCAACGTGATCAGGACCAACGGGTACGACTTGCCGTCTTCGCCGAGTGACGGTTCAACAGGTGTGGCAGTTTTGGCAATCAATCTACTGGCGCCGATTAACCGAACAATTCGTAGCGGATTTGGCCTTCATTCGAGGGCCCGATTAAACGATGGTTTAATCCTTGAAAAGAAAAAGAGTGCCGCTCTGGATCAAGTCCGATTTGATGCAGGATCGTGGCCTGTAAATCTCGAATGGAGACCTGATTTTCGGTGACGAAGTACCCGAAGTCATCGGTCGCACCAAAGTCCAGACCTGGCTTCATCCCTCCACCTGCGAACAACATTGTAAACGCGTGAGGATGATGGTCTCGCCCCAGGAAAGTGGAGCCGTTTCGGGCTTCGTTCATGGCGGTCCGACCAAATTCTCCGCCCCAAACTACCAACGTCTCGTCCAGCAGCCCACGTTCTTTCAAATCCTTGATCAATGCGGCAACGGGTCGATCCATTTCCAAACATTTTTTTGGGAACTGAGTGATCAAATCGTCGCCAGCACCCGTTCCGTGGACATCCCAACCATAGTCAAAGAGCTGTACAAAGCGAACCCCATTTTCAACCAGCCGTCGTGCGAGCAGGCAATTGTTTGCCAAGGAATTCGCCTGCGTCCCGGCTCCATATCGTTCTAGTACTTCCGCTGGCTCTCGTGAAATATCCATCACCTGAGGCGCTTCGATTTGCATGCGATAGGCAAGTTCATATTGTTTGATCCGCGCCAGCGTCTCCGGGTCGGAAGTTGCTTCCGCATGCTGTGCGTTAAGAGCGTTCAAAGCGTCAATACTTTGCCTTCGGACGGAACGATCCATTCCCGGCGGATTGTTGAGGAACAGAATCGGATCGCCGGCTGTACGGCACTGGACGCCTTGATATTCACTTGGTAAAAATCCGGAACCCCAGGCAGCCTTTCCAGCGCTCGGGTTATTACCCCCCGAAAGCAACACGACGAATCCAGGCAAGTTCTCGTTTTCACTTCCGAGACCGTACGTAACCCAACTTCCCAATGAGGGATACCCAGAAATGGAATTTCCGGTGAGCAAGTATAACTGGGCGGGTGCGTGGTTAAACTGATCGGTAACCATCGACCGTACGATCGTCAATTCATTGGCGATTGCAGACAGATGTGGAATGTGTTCTGAAAACCAATTGCCGGTCGTCGCGTTTTGGTGGAATTCACAGGTGGGTCCCAGTAGATTTGGCCGTCCCTCGATAAATGCAAACTTTTGATCTTTGAGCAGTTCGTCCGGACATGGCTGCATATTCCGCTTCTTAAGTTCAGGCTTGTATTCGAATAACTCCAGTTGCGAAGGGGAGCCAGCCAAGTGAATATAAATCACGTTTTTCGCCCGACCCGGTTTCGGTTTCGAGGTGGTACCGCCCGCTAATGCCAAACTAGCCGGATGGATTAGCGAACTCAGCGCGATCGCCCCCAGCCCTAGTTGGCATTGATGCAAAAAATGCCGTCGCGTCAATTCGAAATTGTCATCCCACATCGTTTCAATTCCTGGTTAAGGCTTCATCCAAATTCAACAGCGTATTGGCGACAACCGTCCAGGCCGCCAACACAATCGCCTCTGAGTCTGATTTTGATTGTGTCGGTTCATGGACCGCGATGAGCGTTTTGGCGGCCGTAACATCTTGTGCATAGTGCTCGAGCTGATCGGCCAACAGCTTTTCGATCACTCCCTGTTCACTTGGAAGCGGCATTCGCCCAACAATTGCCAGGAACGCAAACTCGGTACCTGCTGAGTCGCCGGTAGTTTGATCCACGATCCTCAATGCGGTGGCCACCGCTGCTTCCACGTACACGGGATCATTGAGTGTGACAAAGGCACCGACCGGAGTATTTGTGCGTGTCCGGCTGGTCGTACAAACACGTCGGTCCGTGGCATCGAGTGCGACGAAGGATGGATAGGGATGCGTCCGACGCAATAGCGTATAAATGCCGCGGCGAAAGCGATCCTCTCCAGCACTTGGATCCCAGTCGAGCGAGCCTCCAAAGGCGGCTGAAAGTCCAAGCTTTGGTTGCGGTGGGCGGACAGGTGGTCCATACATTTTATCGGACAGGATTCCTCCCGCCGCCAAAGCATAGTCGCGCAACTGTTCGGCCGACAGACGATACCGACTGCCCCGCGAATACAGTCGATTATGCGGATCTCGAACCAGTTTCTCACTGTTCAAAATCGACGCTTGTCGATACGTTGCCGACATTACAATGATACGACAGAGTTGTTTTCGTGACCAACCGGATTCCACCAACCTGATGGCCAGCCAATCCAGCAATTCCGGGTGCGATGGAAGGCTCCCTTGTGCGCCAAAATCCTCACTTGTCCCGACGATCCCATTGCCAAAAATTTGTTCCCAAATCCGATTTGCTTCCACCCGCGCCGTGAGGGAGTTTTCTGGCGACACCAGCCAGATTGCCAAATCCAATCGATTGAAGGGGTCGGGTGCTCGGCTCGGTTTCGATCCGTTTGTGTCCGAGTCAATCTCGTAACCAACGGACGCTGGACGCAGGAATGCCGGGAGCCGCGGGTGGGCCTCCTCACCAGGACTCAGATACGAACCGCGTAATGCGACATGCGTTTTGCGTTGATGGCCATCGCTCAATTGCTGCATGATCGGTGTGTGATGGGTTTCGATCGCCACGAGTTGCTGCTTGATTTCGGCCAGTTCGCGGGCGTGTCGTGCGACATCGTCTGGGCGTTCCGGGTTTAGCTCAAGGAGTGTGGCTAATTTCCCGTTGAGTTCTTTCAGCGAGTCATATTGTTGCTCCATAACATATGAAATCGTCGGCGAATTGTTCGGCTGATCATTGTCAGCCGTCTGATTAAAGATTGACAGAAACTGATAATAATCTAGATGCGTAATCGGATCGAATTTGTGCGAGTGGCATTGTGCACATCCCATGGTCAGCCCCAGCCACACCTGAGAGGTCGTATTGACGCGATCGACGACTGCCGCATAGCGAAACTCCTCGTCGTCAGTTCCGCCCTCGGTGTTGGTCATCGTATTGCGATGGAAACCGGTTGCAACAAGCTGGCTTTGGCTGGGCTCGTTAAGTAAGTCACCGGCTAATTGTTCGATCGTGAACTGGTCGAACGGCAGATCGTCGTTGATCGCCTTGATGACCCAATCTCGGTAGGGCCAAATGGTACGAATTTCATCTTGAGCATAGCCCTGCGAATCTGCATAGCGAGCTAGATCCAGCCAGTGCGTCGCCCAATGTTCACCAAAACGCGGGGATGCCAACAACCGATCTACCAATCGCTCGTAGGCGTCAACTCCGGTATCCGCCGCAAACTGTTTGATTTCGTCAGGCGATGGAGGGAGTCCAATCAGATCAAGCGATAACCGACGAATTAACTGTTCGCGGGGGGCTTCGGGAGCTGGTTCCAGGTTGGCTAGTTCCAGTTGCTGCAAAACAAAGGCGTCGATTGGATTGCGAATCCATTCCGGCTTACGAGGCGTGGGAACTTCCGGATCAATAATTGGCTGAAACGACCAATGCAATTGATACTCAGCGC
>JBGTDM010000192.1:0-18380 GCA_041748315.1 Pirellulaceae bacterium | reverse complement strand
ACCGCCGTGGCGGTAAGCCATCGTAGATAAAGGGAAAGCCCTCGACGATTCCCGAAGCCTCAGTAACAAAGACAAATTGATCGGAAATCGCCACGCCTCCCGTAGGTCCAGAAGCACAAGTTCGCTGCCATCGGGTCAAACCGGTATCGGTCTCCAGACAATAGACATAAGGTCCGGTAACCACCGCCACAACCTCATTATTGGCGGCAATCCCAACCGCTGGAAAACTGGGTTTTCCGACGGTAACCTGCCAATGGGTCTTTCCGGTTTCAGCGTCAAACGCCTGAACCGTACCGTTAGTCGTTAACACATATAGTGTCGTCCTGGGCCGAACATACTTGGTAATCGTCGGTTGGTAGCCGCGAGCGATCAGGATTTCCTGTTGGAGTTCCGCCCATTCCATCGCACCGTCAACACCAAAAGGTCTGCCCGAGGGGCCAAAATCATGTTCAGAAAAGACTTGATAATTATCGCCGTAGCGAAGTTCAATAAACGTTGTCGATTGATCCTCGTCAACCGTGATCACCAGTTCTTTGACTTCGCCAAATTCCGGGCTCACATTGACTTGCGAAAACCAGTGGAGTTCCAATCCCCCCTGCCGAGCCAACTGAGACTTGATAATGGAACTGTCATCGGCGCGAAGTCCTACGCTGAGCGAGCAAAGCATCACGCCAACAAGCATCAGCAAATGAAACTGCGTCCGGCGAGATTCTCGTCGAATGAAAGTCCGATCTGATTTAACGCCAACTTTGGATTTTAAACACATCATTCTCTTTCGATTCCATGTTCAGTTGATTTGCCAAATTACCGTGGAAGTTCCCCAGGGATGTTCCGCTTTGTCACACCGGTAATTGCCATCAGACGCAATTCGGTCGTTGCCTGCACAACGGTCAAGGCTCGCTTTTATCGGTATTTATTTATTGTAACTTGCTCATGTGCCAAATACAGAACAAATTTGCGTTTCCAATAGCTAAGAACGTGATAAAAATACCGATTTTGACTGATCCGATCGTTCAAATTGACGTCAACCGCGCTAAATTGCTAAATTTCGGGGACCGCATGCCTGGTGAGTATGCATGCGGCATGGTGAACTCACTCGGTTTCTCGATCGTTTTTTTGAACATAAATTCAACGTGAAATCGAGTTTTGGCGGGCTCACGACTGGTTCATGGAATCGGAGAACGAGCAACAGCACTAGACCATGGGAACACTAATGTTTTAGGATGAACTCGCCCACGAGTCAGATTTTATTGGTTCGATTGCAATGGCACCGGAATTCTGTCGCGATAGGAAGGGGTTGAGCGACTTCCCGAACTGCCTTTTCTCGACTCGGGGAGTCGAGATAGACCGGTCCACAATACTGGGTACCAAGGTTCACCCCCAGCTTACCAACATGGGGCGAAGCAGTTCGGCAGCAAAAAAGTAATGATGGAAAACTCGGAAGTTGAAATGCAAAAGCAACATGATGATTGCGATATCGACCTGGTGTTGGATCAAACCCTGGGCTATCTCAACTTTTCTTCGGGCACCGCAGATGAAGGGTTTCTGCGCAACCTGAATCAAATCTTCCGTTGTCTGGACGCACGGACGGCCGCCGATGCAACTTCCGTTGATGCGAGTTCGGAGTCGCTTGTCCATACGGTTGCCAAGGCGCTTATCGCGCGTTTGGAGTATCTCAGGGAGAGCAATTCGGCCTTTTCCGACGTCCAGCAGGCGACTCGAGTCATTGATCTGGTTGTGCAACACGTACTCCCCGCGTATTTGGCTCATCACCAGGATTTATTGTTTCATCGCACGCCAGAAACGACGTTCAATTCTTTTTTTGTGGGGCGAGTTTGTGAGGCGGTTCTGGCCAGCCAGCCGTTGGAGCGTGAAGTCGGTGAGGTCGTGCAGGCGGCTCTGGATCGACTCAATGATTTTGTGGGACATCGCCCATTACCGACGCTGGAGACCAGAAAAATCGAACCTTACCGCCAGGAATGGGTACGTCCGATTCCGATATACATCCGCGGTGTCGGCGTGGCCCATGGCCGCTATGAAGAACTTATCTCCGCAACGCTAAAGGTATTACGGGAAACCCCGGTGGATTTGTTGGAGGCGGCACATTTTGATGTCGACCGGTTACAGGAATTGGCGATTGATCCGAGAACCTACGATTTTGATCACCCCATCAATCGTCGTCCCAATTTTCATTTTGGCCAGTGGGATGAGAATTCGGTTTCTCAATCAGGATTCTATCAGCGTTTCATCGTCCATGAAGTGACGTTGGATTCGGTGATGGCACGCCTTAATGAAACCGGCGAGCATCCGACTTCGACTTCAAAGCAGGAACTGATTTTCGAAGAAGCGAGCGTGATGGCAGGTACGATTCTAATGGCTTCGGGCGTTAGCGGCTGGGGTCCTGGCGCCTTTGATTCGACCATTTCGCTTTCCACGTTGTTACCTGGAATCGCAAAATATCGGGACGCGTTTTATGAGCACATGTTGGGACAATTGACCGTCGATCACCGAAACAAACTCATTGAAGAGATTACGGAACGGCATCAACCTTTTGGGGCCGCGCGTCAACATTTGAACAATTTTCTGGCCAACATTCGCTCGATGCAATTGATTCGCAACCGACTGGCGATCAATTTTGCTCGCATGGGCTATCCCACTGCAGCCCACAAGCAGACCCAAATGAGCCCTGTTGCCAGCACACAAATACTTTGTCAGATCGAGGCGTTATTGGCAAAGGGACGAATCGAGTTGCGACAGAATAGCCTGCAGGATGCTTGCCAAACGATGCCCCAGATTATGCAGCGACTCCTTCGCGGAATTGAATGCGGTGCAATCGTTGATCCCTGGAATATCCTGGGCTTTGATGCCCACTATAGTTTATTTCCCGCGATTGAAAATTCGATTCGCGACCATCGAATTGATGACCTCCTGGACCTGATCGAAAGCATCGTCAATTTTTGTTCGCAAATCTGGATTGCTGCCGCGGCTGAATCAAATCATTCCGTGTGCGAAGATATCCGATCCCAATTCGAGGGGTTGGCAATTTGGTTTCACAAATTTGCGGCCCATGAGGTTGAGGCCGTTGATTCAATTGATCCACTTGAGGTCTTCGATGCAACGCAAAACGTTGCCAATGCGATTCACCTTTGGCAGGAGAATCTTGGCCATAGTGATTCGCTGGGGGGCATCAGCTTTTGGTCGCAGCACGCCGAACTCTTTCAGTCTCCGCGGGCGTTCGCTCTTACGATCGACGCTATGATCGAACGGCTTGATTTCCAAACCTCGATGGGATTATTGATATATTGGCTGAGCCAGTCCGCGCGAATCCCTTTGGAGTACGGAGACACTTCGTTCTGTAGTCTCGCGAATAAATGGCTGCATAAACAAG
Source organism: Pirellulaceae bacterium (assembly GCA_041748315.1). Classification (GTDB taxonomy): domain Bacteria; phylum Planctomycetota; class Planctomycetia; order Pirellulales; family Pirellulaceae; genus CALMEE01. The sequence continues at coordinate 14,992 of JBGTDM010000192.1, read as the reverse complement.
CTGAACAACAGTCGGACAAGCCGGATGTCCATGCGCTGATTCAAATTTGGGAACGGCTTCAAAAATTTTATGATTACCTGGAAGCCAATGCCGATCATTACTGGGAGATTCCACAATTTGAGTTGAATAGTAATCCGGAACGGAAATTACATGAGGACCAACCGGATGCTGACGCTAGTGAATACAATGATGTCGAGGACGACTTGTACGGCGCCGCCTACGAAAATGTTGTCTACATCGATACGACCGGGGATGGTGTCGAAGGGTCGCTTGACGAAGGAGGTACCGATTCCGATGTCAGTGAGGCATGGCGGATAGAAGCCGAACGAGTCACCGAACATTTGATGTTTTTGGAGGTGTCTGCCGACTTGTTCAAACTTGTCTCGACATTGGTTCCGTTATCAATGTTGAATCAGATGGCCCCTGCCGACTACATCAAATTGGTGAAGCGTCAACTGGCTCGGTCTGCAGAATGGGAAGCGCGGTCTGCTCGGGTCAGTAGTCAATTGGATGAGGTTACGGATCGCGTCGAACGATACCGCTTGAATATTCAAGGTACCGATCATTTCTCGATGATGGATTATGATCGGCAGCGACACTACAAAGAGTCATTGATTGAACAGTTGATTTCAGTCAACGTCGAATTCAAAAATGCCAGGCAATTGCTCTCAGCTTGGGCACTCGCGCTGAACAGCGAATTGGTGGGAGCGCAGGAAACCAGGACTGCGGACCCTCCGCAACCTGTTGACAACCTCGAACCTGAGCAATCCAAGGATATCAAATCACAACCGAATCAGGTCGCAGACGACGAGGCGGAATCATCGGACCAGTCAATCACTCGGTTGTTCGCAGAGATTTTAAGTCTAAATCGAAGTCACATTGTCGATGCCACAGACCAACTTCTGGAGTCCATGAACAGCCAGCATATCCTGTATGTTCCATTGTCCAAAGGGGGGAAATGTCGGGATATATGCGAAATTCGGACTCGGCAATGCGCCTTAGGGGAATTGCTGGATTGCTTGCCAAGAATCGGAATGTTCCAGCAGGCGTTTGAGATGACTCAATTGATTCTTGCCATGGAACGCAACCAAAAAACGCGCCCTGGTGCGGTGACTGAATTTGACGAGCTGTTTCGCGTCTCGTTTTGCGCGATGATTGAATCGTTGATCGAATCGGCCGAACAACTTAAGAAACATTTTCAGGACCAGGAACACCTGGCGACCAAAGTCGCCGCCGAACGCTCTGAAACCGCGCTATTCGAGAGCATCGAAATGCTCACCGAGTCGATGCTGTTGATCTGGTTGTCACATAGCCGAACCCTACGGCTCAGCGTCCTGGAAAAAATTGAAGACACTCCAAATTGGGATCGCCTGAAGGATTTTATCCAGCACTATGGCGCCAACCTATTCACACAGATGTTTCTCAATCCCACGAACATACGTTCGATCCTTCATCAAGGAGTCGATACTTGGCTGAATCAGATTCTCAATGAATCCGCTGCCGATGAACTCCCACTCATCCGGGACCTGGGGACGATTCTACCCAGAAAATTGGCGGTCAAATATATCACTCTCATCTTGGAAGCAGTTTACGAAAACTACGCGGAATACCGGGATTACAACAGCACGACGACGCAGTCAGATCAAGGCGAAATGATTTACGTTCTTTTAGACTTCCTGCGACTGAGAGGCAAATACGAGCGAGTCTGTTGGCACCTGAAGCCAGTGATCTGGGCGCACGAAACTCTGGTTCGAAACCGGCAACTCAATGTGGCCCGGAAATGGCGTCGAGCATTAGCAGAACGAGTGGGTACCGAGTCCAAGAGGTTTATCGATGAATGCGACGGGCTTCGAAAAAAATATTCGATACAAATGGGCTCGATCTACGATCGTATCAACGAGCGATTTGTTCATCCCATGCAGGTTGATCGACTCTGTTCATTCGTGGAACAGGCCATGAAGGCCCCGAATTCACCCGCCTCGCAAAGAATCTTTGACCTGATCGAACATCTAGCAAGCTCCCTGGCAGAAAACTCCAACGGGCCAGGTATTGATGAACCCAATTGGATTGTGGCCCTCTCCGAGGAAGTTGAAAAGGTCGAGTTGAAATTGCATAATGGTGTGCAAGAGGCCAGGCCGCTGATCAAAATCCCACCGCTCCCCTTCGCCGACCTTCGACAACAGCTCGAATCCTTGCCCCGTCGACACGGTTAGCAAGAGTCGATGCTTCGCGTTTCGAAACACGGCGTGTCCTTGGAGCCGACGACCGTGGAAAGCGGCAGGTTTGACAGCTACGTGGTGCCTGCCAGTTGATTGAGCAGTGTTTTTAGCCGATTTACATCGAGCGGCTTTGTGATGTAATCATTCATCCCCGCATCCCGGCAGCGTTTCTGGATTTCTGGTACGACGTGCGCTGTCATGGCGACAATCGGAATCTCGCCGACGCGTGGCATTTTGCGGATTCGCTGGGTCGCTTCAACACCATCCATTTCAGGCATTTCCACATCCATCATGATGACGTCAAAGTGGTTCTTTTCCAATTCTTCGATCGCCCGCAAACCGTTCTCGGCAACCGTGACGCGATGTCCCATCCGTTCGATTACATTGACGGCAATTTGCTGATTGATTTCAACGTCCTCAGCCAACAGCACTTGTAGCGACCGTATCGGTTGATCGATTTCCTGTTGAACGGAAGTGCCGGGCGACCCGACCGAAGACTGGTCCGTTATAAACAGGGATGAAATCGCGTGTCGCAAGCCACTGGGGGTGATCGGTTTCGGAAGCAGACTGACTCGGTTCGACTCGATCAACGATTCGAGCTGAGTCGGGGCATTGTCCTTTCGGAAAACGATTAACAGAGGCGCCGGCAACTGCCTTAATTTCGCAACTGCGTCTTCAAGTTGTCGATACGGTTCGGCGCCGTTCGCGGAAATATCGAGTATGACCAGATCGTAACAAGGAGAAGAGTCCAATTCATCGAAATTCTTGATGACATTGACCTCCTTCGCATGCAACTGTAAGGCATGGCCTTTGAGGTTTTCCTGAGTCAAAGCGGATGGACTGATGATCAATACAGACTTCTGATCGAGGATGACTTGTGTGGGGGTCGCGACATCACGAAGAGCGGCGTCGCGTTCGAATTCAACAATAAACTTGAATTGGCTTCCCTGACCCATTTTGCTTTCGACCCAAATCTTTCCGTTCATCAAACTGATCAACCGGCTACAGATGGACAGCCCCAAGCCTGTCCCCCCGAATCGCCGCGTCGTTGAGCTGTCCGCCTGACTGAACGAATCAAATATTTTTGCCTGTTTCTCAGTCGGAATTCCGATCCCGGTATCGGCAACGCAAAATTCTATTGTCGCGGTCGAATCAGATTGCGAAATCGTTTTTACCGAAACTGCGATGTGACCCTGCTGTGTAAACTTAATCGCATTGCCCACGAGGTTAATGATGATTTGTTGCAGTCGTCCCGGGTCACCCAGCAGATTGCCAGGAATATTGCTGTTGAGATCGATCGTCAACTCTAATCCCTTGGGATAAGCGATCACACCCATCAATTGGCATGAGTCCTCGACCACTGCATGCAGACAAAGGGGGATTTTTTCGATATCCAGTTTTCCCGCCTCGATCTTCGAGAAGTCAAGTATATCATTTAGAATTCGCATCAAGGAATTGGCCGATTGTTGCACCGTTTTCAAATACCCGCGTTGCAGTTGGTTGAGCTGTGTTTCCAGACACATTTGGGTCATGCCGATAACGGCATTCATTGGTGTGCGAATTTCATGACTCATGGTTGCCAGAAAGTCAGACTTGGCTTGGCTGGCCAATTCGACTCGATTTTTTGCCTGTTCCAGTTCGGCTTGAGCATTTGTCAAATCCAACGCAACCTTTTTGAGTTTCTTATTGGATGAAGCCAGCTCAATCGCTCGGTTATTCAATTCTGACGTGCGTTGTTCGACTCGCGATTCCAGCGAAGCATTGAGCTGAGCGAGACGTTGGAATCCATCAGCGTTTTCCAATGCAGCTCCGGCAAGTGTCCCCACGAAATCGGCCAGTCGCTCTTCCGTTTCCAGAAACAAACCGGCGACCTCGTCATGAGCAACCAAAAAGCCGGCTTGCAATCGTCCACGGACGCGAATTGGGGATACCAGCAACGACCGCGGGCCATTCGCCTCGACAAAAATATCTTCGTCCGTTTGCATTGAACAAGTATGTTCTTTGGCAATTGCCGAACGAATCATCCGGATTTCAGTGGCATTGATCGAATGAGGTTGGTCGAATACTGGCTCGCAAACGTCATCCTGGTATTCAAGACGAAACGTGATACATCGTTGGCCTCGAATCAGCCGCAGGGCGGCGGTTTTAACCTCTTCCAGGATTTCGTTTTCATCAAGAGCAGTTGTTATTTTTCGCCCCGATTCCAGGAGCAACGCAAACCGATCAGCGAGTGAAACCGTGACCGGGGACTGATCGCCGCTGGTTCGCCGGTGTTGCGTCAGCACAAACAGTCGATCAGCGGCCGGTGGAGGCATGCGCTCCTGAGACTCCTTGGCTTTGGGTTTTCCCTGATCGGTGGAAACAAGCTTTTGCAACAAATACGAACTTAGTTGTTGCTCATATTTTGCGTTCATCCGAATGGCGATACGAATTGACTTCCGGATGAGTTGGACACCGCGCTTCCCGTTCCCCTTCATCAACTCGATCAATCCGCGCTCCCTTAACAGGTGAGGGCGGATATGCGGATAGGGCCAGGAGATCAGTTTCGCCTTAAAACAGATCACTGCGGCTCGATTCAACAGAAGCTTGCGATGTTGCGGATTGAAGCCTGGGATGGCATCGGCTTGGAGTCGAATTGCGGTGGCGAGCCAAGCTAAGCTGGGAATCACATAAACATTTCGCACTCCTGATTGGCGTGCCGTTTTTGCCGCCAGTCGAAATGTCGTCTCCGCGTCTTCGTATTTCCCTTCATCAATCAACTTGACCCCTTGGCCGATTAACAACTGAGCTTGTCCTTGCGTGTCAACTCGATCTCTGGCAAGTTCCTGTTCAAACACATTCCAATTGGGGCTTCCAAATTTTGCTCGAGCGACGACGTCGAGACTGATCCCAGAGGCCTGATGGTCGCCAAGCTCGATACCAGACCGATAGAGCCTTAAGGCTTCCTGGTTTGCCTCAGTCAAATTGCCCAGATAAAAATGAGCTGCCGCGACCTGATACCGGGCCATGTGAACTTCCCAGTAGTCGCCGGTCTGCTCCAGGTATTCGATCCCCTGATTGCAACTATTGATGCACTCTTCAAAACGGCCTGCTGCAAACAGGACAATCCCCTGATAGTGCAATGCTTGTCCTTGTCCCCAGCGATCGCCAAATTCGCGGCGGATTTGGTATGAGCGACTTGCATAAGCAATGCCGCGTCGAATCAATGGAATCAGGCTCATCGCCGGACCATGGTCGGAATACGCCTGAGCGAGTTCCGCAGTCGGTTGATAACACTCGGCCAAATTCATGCTTCGCAAATGTGCCCACAGGCAACGCAGCTTGGTGCTGGCAAACCAGCACGCATGACCGTAACGACTCAGTAAATGGAGATGCAATCGTTCGACTGCATCAGGCAGTCGCTGTTTTCGCTGGAGGAATAGCTTGGGAAGACAGGTATGACATATTTGAATAAATAGCTGCATCAGAAAATTTAACAGCAAGCGACAGTTTCCCTTAGGTGCCTCATGGCCTAAAGACTTGAGCGCTTCGCTCAGCTTATCTAGTGCTTTATGCATCTCCCCGCGCTTAAACGCCAATTCCCCCAATTCCCCTTGGACCCGAGACCGATCGTAACTCGACCACGCCATTGCTTCAGCTTGTGAAAACGACTGGAGGGCGGATTCGTAGTTGCCCCTCAGCATTTGTATTTCACCGAGTTCCTGAAACAATTTGAGTCGGTTGATTTGTTCGGGTTGCTCCGCATCAGCATGAAACTTTCCTGCTTGCGACGGATCGGTTGAGTTTGAAGACCACTCCAATTTCGGTTGGTCGGAAGCGAATTGAGCTTGCTGATCCACGGCTCTGATCGCAATCTGATAGAGCCTTTCAGCTTTCGCCAATGCATAGCCTGCCCGGGCTTCTTTAGCGGAAATCACCGAGTAACGAAGGGCAAGCTGATGCTCGTTTGCCGAATCGAAATGGATAGCGATCGCTGCCGATTGATCGGGACACCGAGCGGCCAAATATTCGCCGGCGTAACGATGACGCCCTTGCAACTCAAACTCCGTGAGCCGTGCCAACAGTGAATTTCGGATCTGATCATGAGCAAACGAGGCTCGTTGTCCATCGTTTGACAATCGGATGAGTTGTTTTTTTCTGGCTTCATCCAGCATCGGCCACAATTCAGCGCGATGCAACCCGGTCGGATTCTTGCGGTTGGAATCACAATCCGAATCTGGAAGATGCTTTTGTTCCACCATTAAATCGCCAACCACAGCGATGTCAAAGGTGTTGCCCAGAACTGCGGCATACAACAACAAATCGATCATTTGAGGTGACAACATGTCAATCCGTCGCGCCAGGAAACCTCCGGCTTCGCGGGATGACTTCAAGTCTTCAAGCCTCGGCTCATTCAGAACCCAACCCTGATCGGTTGGCACAAGTGCTTGGGATTCAACCATGCCTCGCAGCACAGCCGAGACCATAAACGGATTGCCCGATGACGACTCGGTCACTACCTGTATGGCTCGTTCCGGAACTGGACCCGCCATCGAGTTAATGAGTTGTTTGATTTGACCGGCGTTCAGTCGGCTCAATGTCATTTTGTGATGAACATCAAGCTTTCGCAATGTATGATCGGTCGGAACCTCTTCTGATGTAAATCCAATAACCAACGTCAGCCACCGGGGCGCGTGACTCGACGATGCCCAATATCGCCTCAGTTGTCGGACGATCGAAATCGTCGTCTCGGATGCCCAATGACAATCCTCGAGGATCAGTACGCACGGTCGAGCTTCCGTAGCGATTTGCAATAACAGGTGGCAAATGGCATTGACATGACGTTGCTCCCGAAAGGCCTCGGGTCCCTGTCGGCCCGTTGCACCATTAGCCAACTCGCGTAAATTCGGAATCAGTTCAACGAGCGCTGGATAGGCTTCCGCCAAAGTCGACTGATGCTCGACCGGAATGTCCAAGGAAATTGACGAGTCTTTCTTCAGTACTTCCTGGACGGAATCAACGATGCTGTCCAATAACGGAAACGAAGCATTGCCGAGTTCCTTACTCCCTGCACCCGATAAGACGCAGGTCCCCAGACGCAGACACTGGATGCGATACTCATTTAGCAGTCGACTGGTACCCAATCCCATTTCAGATTCGGTGACCACCATGACCGCTTGGCCGTGTCGAGCATCGGCTTCGAATTTTAGCAACTCCTGCAACTCACTTTCGCGACCCACGAGGCTCGGCTCAGTCAATTGCTTGCGTAAATCGGTCGTACCCAATGGAATACAATGGGTAGCGTCACCTCGCTCGAAATGATCCCTGATCATCGTCAAATCGTGAATCAGCGCGGCGGCCGTCTGATATCGCTCTCCAGGATGCTTCTTAAGCAACCGCAGGACGAGTTCGTTGAGTCCATTTGGGATATTTGGAATCAGTTCATGCAACGGTTTGATCGTCGCCGTAACGTGTTCAAATACAACGCTTGATCGATCGCGGCAGGCATAGGGCGGAGAACCACTCAAGCATTGATAAAGAATGACGCCCAGTGAGTACAAATCCGACCAGGGCCCAATTTCAAACTGAATCAAGCCAAGCTGTTCCGGTGAACAATACAAAATCTCAGTGTGATCAATCTCCCTTTGATCAACGATTCTGACAGAGATCGTATTGAACAACCCATCAGCCAGGACGATCGACTTGTCTGAATCAACGAAGATATTACAGGGCTTGAGGTTCTGATGGCAGGCACCCAGTTCGTGCAACTGTTTCAGCGACTTCGCTAATTGCAATCCGAGCTCGATTGATTCAGATACGCCGCGAGGAAGAGTTGGCTGATCCAGCGGCTGGGTGGGCAGGGAACGACGAATCAAAGTAATTTCGGATTCACTCTCAATGATCTCGTCGAAAAGGACCAGGCCCTTCGGCGATTTAGACTTAATTATTCGATTGAGCCGCCTGAACTGCGCGAGACTTTCTGGAGTAAAAATTGCCTTCGGCAGTATTTTTGAAATCGTAGCTGGCAACGATTTTGCCGGGTCGCCTTCCGGTTCTTCCGGTTGTTGGCTGACGCGCTCCAAGTTGCTGGACCCGTTTATGGACTGCGATCCCCGATCGTCAAATTGATCGAGCGGTCGATTCGTGACTGGCAAGTTGCGATCGATCGGTGGTGAACTCTGGGTGCCGGGCGCAGATTGATCTTCGAACGGACCATTGCCGCGAAAAAAATCGGCCAAGTTCGGTTGTCCTGAGTTTGACATCGGTAATCCGCGACAGAGTTAAGCATCGATTCAAGGGTGCAGCGGACCCTAAGCGATGATCAATAAACATGCGAGACTTCAAGGCATTCAAAAAATCTACGCCTAAATTCACGGGGAAAAAAATGAATCCCGGGAAAATCTTCGGATCGAGCCATTTTTTTGCCAGATTCGACACACTCGTTACGACGCGAACAATAAATTCAGTAGAAGCGGCACGGTCGCGGTGAAAAATTTGGGTAATTAGCATTCGACTCTTGATTGCACGATCCGTCACAACTCCGAAACAACCCCTATTTTTCCAAAAGATTGTTGGCATTTTGCCGATCCGGTAGGCTTTGACGGCACATTGATTGGCGACGTCGAAACACGGGAAAGCACACGCCATTCTGGTCTATGGCTTTCATTTGACCCCCGTTCAATTTGTGACTAGGATACTCCGACTCAATACGATCGCCGGCGTTTCTCAACTTGATTTTCCAGCTTATTGGTGAGTAACAATGATTCAGAAATTTCCGCAGCACCAAGAATGGCGCTCGCAACAATTTGACGAAGCCAAGTCGTTGACGTCGCGAATTGATCCGGCTCGTTTCGCCCTTCCAACTCCACATTTCGATATTTCGTCGACGAGACAATTTGTTGATTTTCTAAACGTGGCCAATGCCAGCTTTAATACCAGCAATGCTCCCGATCAACTATTCAGTGTACGACTCAAACAACTCTACGCCGTGACTCAGTTGTCTCGAACTGTGCAAACTGCAAATTGGCCAAGCCGGATTGAAGTATGCCGAAGTCATCCCCTTTTTCAGACCTTGCATCAAGATCCCTTTGTGAAACGGGCCTTTGATAAACCTCGTGGATATCCCGGAGACGCCGTTTTGCTTGATTACATCTACGACCAGGAAATGTCGCGGCCGACCGCAGACATGTCTCCGGTTGGCGAGCGAATTCATCGCTGGACGACCCAAAGTAGCGCCTGCAACGGAGTCAAGGCGCGACGAGCATTCATCGCAGACTGGATCGACAAATTGGCAATTGCAAAAACAGGTGTTGAGATCATGTCCGTCGCTTGCGGTCATTTCCGAGAAGCCGATATCAGTTCAGCAATGCTGCGTCGAAAACTCAAACGGATCGTTGCCGTTGATTCAGATGCCGAGAGTTTGGCGGTCGTGCAACGAGATTACGGAAGACTTGGGATTGAAACAATTCCCATTCAAGCCCGGCAAATGGTTACCGGTCGCATTGACTTTGGAAAATTCGATTTCATTTTTAGCGCAGGACTATTTGATTATCTAACCGATCAAAACTGCCGACTTCTTTGCACGAAATGGTTTTCAATGCTAAAACCTGGCGGCTTTCTGTTGTTGACAAACTTTTTTGAAGACATCGAAGGTGTCGGATTCATGGAAGCCTTCATGGACTGGAATTTAATTTTCCGAAACCGTTTCCAGATGATGGAAACGACGCGAGACGTCCCGGAAGATGAGATTGAAGAGATTCATTACTTCGCTGAGGAAAACCGCAATGTGATTTTCATCATGCTGCAGAAGGCATGGTAGTATTGGGCTCAAACCGGCACTCAATACTTGTATCAGGAATCGCGATGCAACGAATCAAGTCACACAAGATTTGAATCAGGTCACCGACGACCCGGAATGTTGATATCGAATTCAACTCACAAAGAGAATTGAATCGTAGAACGATCGATCCTAAATCTTGGCTGCCAGAATACGAGCTCGTTTATTTCGCCGTTCGGCGCGGATTTTAGCTCGGCGACTTATTTCACTTGGCTTTTCGTAATATTCGCGGCGACGCATTTCCTTCTTTATCCCGCTTCGTTCGACCATCTTTCGAAATCGACGCACTGCGTCCTGAATGGACTCCTTCTCTCGAACCAACAACTTAACCATAAACTACCGAGTAACCTTTCGTGCTATTACCAAAAACGAGCATCCCTATGATCGCGCAACCAAGCAAATCACTAAACCGGTCAGCCAAAAACGTAAATACTTTGGAATCAACAGTTTATATCAATTATCAAAACACTGTCCAGTGCTAAACACCCTTGGAATTTGTGGAAATGAGCCAAAAACAAGCGTGCCGTATCGTCTTCAATCGGAAAATCCAGAACCAAACTCCACCTTTGCCCAATTTATCTGGTTTGTTTGATCCCGAATTTCTATCCCACGCTTGACTCTCAAACTGAATTTTCCGATTCCAAATGGAAGGTCGTGGTCGACAAAATTTCCGAAATTGCCATCAACTGCTTTCGTTTGTTCGGAAACTGGTCGATTTCATTGACTCGCTCGTGTCGCTTTTGCTTGACCCATCCCCGGAAACTCGTTTCAAATGTCGAAACTTTCATCGATCTCCATAGCAACCGAAAGGTCTGAAGTTCCTGAGGTCTTTGACCCCACTGAGAAAATGAAAGAAATCGATTCGATCCAGTCGCTCCTCAATCAGAAATTGGACACTTTGGCAGATAGGATTGAAAATCTGGTCGCATTGCACGCTGCAACCCGCAAGGCCGATCAATCACGTTTCGGAGCCGAGCAAACTGACGAGATCAGTGTTTCATCAACGACGCCTGCCTTAGGTATTCTCGGCTCGGTGACCATTAAGGCCGATGAACCCAATGGGACTCATTGCGAAAATGCTACGAACCCGCAGGTATAAACATGCATTCGGCGATCGGAGTTCTCGCCGGCGATTAATCGGGCTGCTCCAAATTACCTGAACTCCGAATGGCCCAGGTTAGGCGCAATCCCATCACGATGCTCACCAAAATGCCGCTGAGCCCCAGCATCGAAAGCTCTTTAATCCCCATCCAGCCGTCACCCGGAAATAACACCGGCGGAACCTTCGCACTTAGCATCCAGGACGAACCGAGGAATAGCGCACTGGTGATCATTCCCATCACCAAGCGGTTGGCCGTGGGTCCAAGCTTGCGATGAACCAAATGAATATCGAATTTACCACTTTGAACCTGATCCAGGATGTTTGTCATTGTACCAGGCAAGGACTCAGCAAGCCGTTCCATTTGATAGTACATCCGATACATACGTTTGAGCTGCCGTCTTGGCGACATCCTGCGTAAAATTAGTCGACGGTGATACGGTCGCATGATTTCCATCAGGCTGAACGAGGGATTGAGCAATCGGCCGGTTCCCTCCAGCGTCACCAAAACCTTGATTAGCAATGCGGCCTCAGCGGGGAGTGTGATATGGTACCGGCGCACCAGCGAGATGAAATCGCCCAAAGCATTGCTCATGTCAAAATCTGCCAGAACTTGAGTGGCATATTGTCCAACGAAATCTTCGATGTCACTGCTCAATCGCAGGTGATCGAGATCGACCGGGCATGCCCCAATACGTTTCGTCAACGCAACCAACATCCCCACATCGCGATTGACCATGGAGACCAACATCGATTCGATATCTTCCCGCAACTGTTCACTGATACGGCCAACCATACCGAAATCAAGCAACCCTAATTTATTCTCAGCCATCAATACAAGATTTCCGGGGTGCGGGTCTGCGTGATAAAACCCATGTTCGAAAATCATCTTCAAATAGATTTTGGCCCCCAGCAGGGCGATCTTGTTTCGATCAGCATCCGGAATGGATTTGCAGTGCGCTAGCTTGGTTCCCGTAAGCTCAGTCATCGTCAAAACACCACTCGACGAGTGGCTGGGAACCGGTTGCGGTATCACCAGCGAGGACTCTGAATTGAGCATCGCTCGAAATTGTACCAAATTGCGCAACTCGCGTTGAAAGTCGAGTTCGCGGCGCATCGTACGCGTCATTTCGGCGATCAACGCGCGCGGTTGATACGGCTTTAGATCATTGAGCTTGTCGGCGATCATGGCCAACCCCGCCAGGATGTCCAAATCGGTTTCGATCGTGCTTTCGATCTCAAAGTGACGAACCTTCACCACGACCTGCTCACCGCTGGCGAGCGCGGCACGATGCACCTGTCCGATCGAGGCCGAGGCGATGGGTTCAGGGTCAAAGAAACCGAAAAGTTCTGTTAACGGACGGCCCAACTCCAATTCGATCGTCGCTTTAATTTGATCGAAGGTGTCCGCAGGAACGTCCGCCTGCAACTGGGTCAATTCCGTGGCTATCTCAACGCCGGCGATATCAGGTCGGGTACTGATTAACTGACCCAATTTAATGAACGTCGGCCCCAATTCCGTTAAGGCCATGCGAATGCGTTGCGGCTGCGTCAGTTTGGCAAGTATTTCACCATCGGAATTCCGGATACTGTTACGAATCATGTTGATGTTGACATGGCTCAGCCAATCCGCCAGTCCATACTTACTCAACACCGATACAATTTCCGTCCAGCGTTTGACGTTGCGATAGAGATGCGGAATCGAAGGGAGTGAACGTTTCATAATGGTTTCAGTTTGGATTCGCACTCGGTCAATGTTAAACGAATGGAGCTTGTTCTGCAGGAAATCGCTCCGATCAACAGAACCAAGCCCAAACTCCTCGAATTGGCAGGTACCAAACCACCGCAGAGTTCCTCGCTATCGCCTAACGTCCATAATACCCGAAACGTGGCCACAGTTAACCGCTCGAACCCATTTCTACACCAAGTCCCTCTGGTTAGGGTTCGAATCGTACAGTCGCCATACGCGAACAGGTTGGCAAACGATTCAATTACAATAATAATAGTGGTCGTGCGAGAAATGCTGGATGGGGGACAACACCTGGCTTCTCTCGGTAACTCGATCGGAAAACAATTTCGTCTAAGGTGATTTATGGTCATCAACTTTTTGTCGCACGGCGGCCAAGCGATGTTTGGCGCTATCATCATCCTGGCATTCATGACAACTGATCTTAAGGCAAATGACATGCAACCGTCTGAATCGAAACCAAAACGTGACATCGAATACGCCATCGTCATCCATGGAGGGGCTGGGTCGTCCCCCGAAAACTTCACCGACGAACTGAATCAACAGCGTTCCGATGCCATGGAATCGGCGTTAAAGCTGGGCGTCGATGTGCTTAAGGCTGGCGGCTCAAGCCTTGATGCCGTCGAACGCGTCGTCGAATACTTGGAAAATGATCCCCAATTTAATGCCGGCAAGGGAGCAGTTTTCAATTCCGAGGGGGGGCACGAGTTGGATGCATCGATTATGGATGGTAGCGATTTGTCCTGCGGCGCTGTCGCCAGCGTATCAACAGTAAAAAATCCGATTAAGCTCGCACGCCTCGTCATGACCGATACCCGACACATCCTGCTTGCGGCCGATGGTGCGGAGTCGTTCGCCGATGCAATGCGTGTCGAGCGAGTTGAAAATAACTGGTTTGATACACCTCGAACACGAGCAGTCTGGGAAGCCTTCCAACGTGAAGACCAACCAAGCCAATCTCGCCGACCCTTGCGGCATCTGGAGACCGGTTCGTATTATGGCACGGTCGGCTGCTGTGCGTTGGATCGCAATGGAAATCTGGCAGCCGCCACGTCGACCGGTGGCATGACGAACAAAAAGTTTGGTCGTGTCGGCGATACGCCGATCGTCGGCGCGGGGACCTATGCGGATAACAAGAGTTGTGCGATTTCGTGCACCGGGATTGGCGAACAGTTTATGCGACACGTCATTGCCTATGATGTGGCAGCTCGCATGCGCTACAAATCTCAATCGATTGAGGAAGCAACTCGCGACATTCTGTCAGACGTATTGAATCCAGGCGACGGCGGAATTATCGGTGTCGATCTCAATGGCACGATCGTGATGGAGTTCAACACCGGTGGAATGCCTCGAGCGGCTGCCGATTCAACCGGTCGATTTGAAGTCCATTGGCACAAATAGGACTTGCCTCGAGTCAGAGGGTGCGGCTCGACGTTACAAAGCGGACGTGCCAACATGCATCGCCTCTGTCATGTGAGCAAAGAAATACTCTCGCATCTTCTCCAGCACCTCGCTCAACAATGGATCGCGACGTCGGTAGAAAATCAGGTTCCCCTCTTTGCGGGTTTCGACAAGGTGTTTGCTTTGCAGCACAGCTAGGTGCTGGGAGGCGTTAGCTTGCTCGATGCCTACCTTCTCGCAAAATTGGCTCACTGACATCTCGCCGTGTTGCAGGCACTCCACAAGGGCGACCCTGACGCGACGATCTACGTAGTTCGATACGCACATCTTTCTCAATGGTTTCGCGATTTAGCTGATGCGTTGAGGCGTGTCGTCCAAAGTGAAGTACCCACTCGCAAAAAAAACGTCATGCAGAATATTCCCAAATTGCCCAAGGAGAATGAAATGGTCGCTATCGAAGTATTTGATCCGCCGATGTGTTGTTCAACTGGTGTTTGTGGCCCGGAACCAGATTCGCAATTGGCGGTACTTGCTGCCGAACTGCAAACGGATCAAATGCAGTCATGACATTGCCGCACCTGCGGGAATGATCGGCGCGTCCAATGTTTTTCGAGCTTGCAGTGGCGGTTGCGATCATGTTTTTTGGCGCATCATCGCCGGTCGCTCTGGCAACCATCGTGCGTGTTTTGGTCGAGGTTCCCGTGATGCTG
>JBGTDM010000191.1:0-8002 GCA_041748315.1 Pirellulaceae bacterium | reverse complement strand
TCGATACGATTCGACCGTTAATAACGGAAACGATCCGATGTTGGTCGCGGGAAGCTTAGAGTTGTGTTGATGATGGTGATCGTGGGAATGCTTCCATACACTCGGTGGATTGAGTGAAAAATAACCATAAGTGTACATTATGAACTTGGCCAATTTCGAATTCCTCAAAATCGCCCCATGTTGGTAATCATGATAAATGATGAACAATCGCACGTTCATTAGTCCGACGAAAATTCCAGCAATCAGCCGAACATACCAGGGAAAAATGTTAATCGCAGCGATGGCGATCAAACCAGAAAATAGCAATCCTGTGCTGATGAGTACCCACCAACTTCGAATGGTGCTCTCTTGAGCGTACTTTCGCGACTCGATCAACAATTCTTTGCGTCGGTCCTTCGAGATTACGCAAACGTCAAGTTTATTCATTTAAACCTCTATACAGAGTTGTTGAGAATCAAAAACTGAGAATCAAAAATAAAGCCCTCGGAACTCTTTCAACAGAGCAATCATCGAGTGAAAATATCCGACCGAGATTGGCGGGAGGCTCAAAGTTAAAAATGAGCCCGATTGCGACAGCTTCATTTGCGCAGCTTCGGTTCGTCGTATTAAACGGACCCAAAAAACGGACTTCTGGGAGGAATTCCGGCAATTACGCAAATAAAAGCCAACTGGTACCGCAATCCAACTGATCCCACCTGGCAAACCGCGAGATTATAGCTTTATCCAACAGGTTTTTGCAATCTCACCCGGCGTGATTCCCACGGTATTTTTTGGACGAATTTTGAAGAATATCACCATTTGGTATTGCGTCAAAAACGCACTTGGTAGTCGATTTGCATCCGGCACCGACGGTTCGCAGCCCGTTTAGCGGAACAAAGCGGGCGATTTTGCGAAGCGCATCTGACATCTCCCGATCGACTTTATTTCGACACGCGTTGCTGATCATTCATGTCGCGTTCAATCGGTAAAGTTGGATCAGTCTGCCGAACGGCGCGACAGATTGACTTCCAGCGGCCGCGTCATTTCGAGATGCACGTCCCGCTGAGGGAACGCGATCACGATCCCTGCTTCCTTGAAAAGATCATGAATGCGAAATCGCAGATCGCTTTGGATCCTTAGGCGCTGGCCAAGCGTACGGACTTTCATCCACATATGCACCTCAAACACCAGTGCGTCTGAACCGAAATCTCTAAACCAAACGAACGGCTTGGGATCGGACAAAATCAACGGATGTTCTGTCGCCGCTTGGACTAACAACCTCTCGGCCTCGCGAGTCGCTGATCCATAGGCCAATCCCACGGTGACGGCACAACGAAACCGGTCATCAGCCAGAGTAAAATTTAAGACGTTGTTTTCAAGAAACCGACTATTGGGAACAATGATATCCAGATTGTCACCGGTGCGAATCTTTGTGCTGCGGGCACCGATCTGAATCACGTTGCCGATCAAGTCATCGATTCGAATTAAATCACCGACTTGAATGGGACGCTCCGCTAGGATAATCAATCCGCTGATGAAGTTATTGATTAAGGCCTGGCTACCGAACCCGATTCCGATTGCCAACGCCCCCCCCATTAGCGTGAATACAGTCAGCGGGACGTTAGCGATTCGCAATGCGAACAAAGCACAGATAGCCACCAGAAAGTAGAATGTCAGGGATTTAATTGCCGCAGCCGCCCCTTCATCCATGCCAAATCGCTTCAACAATCGATTGCCCAAAACTCGGCTGAAGAGTCGGGCAATCAAAATGCCGATGACCAGGACTGACAAACCAATCAATACCTTGCCAACGGTAATCGGCAGGTCATCAATGACCGTTAATTCAGTATTCCAAATCGTGTCGAATGTCGCCCAAACGCGCTCGATTCGTTGTCTGAAATTCCAACTTGTTACTTCTCCCTTGATTTCGGCGAGTAGGTTGAAACTCAAATCATGGAGCGCCGTGAGACTCACCAGGTCACGATCATTGAGGAGCATCAATTGTTGCAAGCTTTGCTGCTGATCGGTTGCCCAGCGACGTTGTTCGCTGGCCTCAGAATCCATGTTTTGCAGGCGACTTTCAAGCGTCGCCAAGTTCTCTCTCCGTTCATCAGCGATTGACATCAACACTCGGCGCTCTCGGTCAATTGCGTTGAGCGAGTCTTCCAGCTCTGCAGCCCAATCGGATAATTCGTCCGTGCTGGCCTGGTAGTTAATAACTTTGAAACGACGATTCCATAATTCACGCGATTTGGAAATTCGTGTTAATCTGGATGTCAACAAGTCAAGGTCTCGTTGCCTCAACTGTTGTTCGAGTCGACGCGCGGCCAATTCTTCAGCTTGCACCGGATTCTCATTGGGTGCGGTGTTTCTTAGCAACGCCGAGTTCAATTCACTTTCGGCAAATCTTAATCTGGATTCCGCCATTTGAATCGATTGCTGAACCTGCCGCTCATCCTTTCCGAAATCGACGAGCACTTCCTGCAAGTCGGATTCACTGAATACAACATTCGGCTCCATCAGTTCTCGTTGACGGCGCAGTGCGTCGACGTTTGCTTGCGCAATCTGCTGCAGTAGCTGGTTGTTTTCGCTTTCCAACCGTCGCAGCGAGAGTGTTTCATCGGCCAACCGCGCTTCCAATTCGGTAATCAAGACGGCCGCTTCCAATTCGGCAACTATTGATTCATCACGGTTTTGTGACAATGCCTCTTTGGCTCGCCGCAGATCGGCTTCTTTGGATTCTTTCGCGCGTCGTGCTGCAGTGACTGCATCGCGTGATGCATTGGCTTCGGCGATCGTGCGCTCAATTCTAGATTCGGCGGAACGTAGTTCGGTAAGCAGCGAACTGAACTTCAAAAACGAGTAGGGGCTCGGTTCACTCATTCCAGTTTGTTGAAGCGCTTGCAGGTTCTGTACCGCCTGCTCCAATTCCGGTTGGAGTTGTTGCAGTTTGGTCTCTCCAGCTTGCTGCTGAGCGAGCACCGAGTCGATTTGCTTTAATATTTCGACTTCACGCTCTAACGCTGGACTGGTCGGCGTTTGGTTGTCCGGATCTTGAGTGCGCTTCAATTGTGTGGACGCCGATGTCAGCCGAACTGCTATCTGTTTTCGTCTCTCGCGAGTTCCAGACTGTTCACCAAACGCCGTTTGTGCTGAGTGGTTTGTTTGCAATCCACTGTCGAGTTGCTCGATTGACTGAGCATTCAAGTTTGGCGCAAGACCCAACAATAGAATTGTGAATCTAATAAGTCGCGAGACATAGATTTCAAACGACGCGAATTGCAAACCGATCTCCCTTTCATTGATTCAACCCGAGATTTTGAAAAATCGCTAACATTCAATAGCAAAATACTCCCGATCGTTCAATGCCAGCATTCTGAAAAGCTCGTGCAACCTTATTGCAGGCACGACGTCCTTACCGCGAGCTCGCAAAAGGGGATGAGAACGATAGGGTTAGTGACCTGCAGGATTTCTGAGAATAGCAAGTGAAGCCGTAACGTTAAGAAAAATACCGACAAATCATCGGCTACCGCGACAAATCGATGCGCCAGTGGACGACTGGATTTGAGGGTGCCGAGCCATCGTTCAGACAGGCCGCTGCCGAGTGACGCATCGATTCCATCGAACCCAGGGGATCAGCTACTTTTGGAAACGAGGCGTTCCAATTCCGGGTCGCAAACGAGCAGGGAGCGCGGAATACTTTTTGGCCCTTGTTTTTTCACCTGGGCGTTTCTTGCGTCCAAAAGTTAAGAAACGGCCCATGAGCCAAACCCTGGCCCGTAGTCGGTTGCCGTTTGCCAAACTGAACGATGATGAAATGCGATGATCGCAGATCAATCGCGTTTGCGTGGGCGCGGGACTTTGCCGGTAAGTCGGCCTTTGCGTTTGTTTCGACCGTACTTCCGTTCAGCCGTAGATTCAGAGACGACCGAGTTCATCGGTTCGCCGATTGCATCGCGCATTTTAGTGATTCGGTCGCGTAACTGCGCTGCTCGTTCGAATTCTAATGCCTCGGCAGCTTCCAGCATCTCGGCTTCCAATTCATTGATATACTCTTCAGTGATGTAGACGGTTTCATCCGTACGGCCAGCTGCTTCGTTGGCTTTGCGATGTGCGTCCACTTCGGCTTCGATTCCGGCACGGATATTTTTCTGAATCGTCTGCGGTGTGATTCCATGCTGCTCGTTATATGCCTGTTGCAGGGCTCGACGGCGTTCGGTTTCGCGGATTGCCGTCTGCATCGAATCGGTCACCCGGTCGGCGTATAAGATCACCTTTGCATTAACGTTGCGCGCCGAGCGTCCGATGGTTTGAATCAACGAAGTTTCGCTTCGTAGGAAACCTTCCTTGTCTGCGTCTAGAATTGCAACCAACGACACTTCCGGCAAGTCTAATCCTTCGCGGAGCAAGTTGACGCCGACCAAGGCTTCGAACTCGCCGGCGCGCAGTGCTTGCAAAAGCTCGACACGTTCAAAGGCATCGAGTTCACTGTGCAGCCACTTACACTTCAACCCGTTTTCACAGAGCCATGCCGACAAATCCTCAGCCAGTCTTTTGGTGAGTGCGGTCACCAGGACACGCTCGCCGCAAGCCTTGCGTTCCTCGATCTGGGCCAACAGATGTTTAACTTGGCCGCGAGCCGGGTGCAATTCAATGACTGGATCCAGCAGACCCGTTGGTCGTATAATTTGCTCAATGATCTCCCCTTCTGCCTTTTTGAGTTCGTAGTCGCTCGGTGTCGCTGAGACGGAGATCACTTGATGGGCGGACGCTTCCCATTCCTCAAACTTCAAGGGTCGATTATCCAGCGCGCTGGGTAGGCGAAACCCATGTTCAACGAGTGTTGTTTTGCGACTTCGGTCACCTGAGTACATCGCACCAATTTGCGGAATGGTGACATGGGATTCGTCGATCACCAGCAAAAAATCCTTCGGGAAAAAGTCGTAAAGCGTCGATGGTTTCTCCCCCTCGGTTCGACCGGCAAGTGGACGGCTGTAGTTCTCAATTCCAGGACAGTGCCCCACGTGCTCCATCATCTCGATATCAAACCTAGTTCGCGCGCTTAGCCGCTGAGCTTCGAGCAGCTTTCCAGTAGCACGGAAATGTTCTAAACGTTCTTCGAGTTCCAGTTTTATGAGCTGAACCGCTTTGGAGATTCTCTCTTCCGAGGTCACGAAATGTTTGGCGGGGTAGATGAAAATCTCATCCAGTGGTTTTATTACCTCACCTGAAACTGGATTAATGATTGATATCTGATCAACGTCATCTCCCCATAATTCGATTCGTACGGCGAACTCCTCATACGACGGCCAAACCTCAACCGTGTCACCACGGACACGAAAGCGACTTCGCTCGAATCCAATATCGTTCCGCTCGTATTGAATATCAATGAGGCGCCGAAGCATGTCATCACGATCGATCGTCGTCCCTCTTCTTGCGGCGACCATCATGTTTTTGTAATCTTCCGGCGAGCCCAGTCCATAGATACTTGAAACGCTCGCAACAATAATGACATCTTCGCGGCTGACCAACGAACTCGTCGTGGCGAGTCGCAATCGATCTATTTCCGAATTGATGGAGGCATCCTTTTCGATGTAGATGTCGCGTTGAGGAATATACGCTTCAGGCTGGTAATAGTCGTAATAGCTGACGAAGTAGTGGACCGCATTGCGAGGAAAGAACTCTTTGAATTCTGCAAAGAGTTGAGCGGCAAGCGTCTTGTTATGTGAAATGACCAAGGTCGGCTTCTGGACGCGCTGGATCACGTTGGCAACGGTAAATGTCTTGCCGCTGCCCGTAACACCCATCAAGACCTGATGCGGCTTCCCTTCGTTGAGACCGGCGACAAGAGCTTCAATGGCCTGTGGTTGATCTCCAGCTGGTTCGAACGGAGCTTGCAATTCAAAGCGTGGCATCGTGGTTGATTGATCCTAAGAGTGAGTTTCAAGGTCCAACCAACAGGGTACCATCTGGAAGGTGTGGCAGGTAACGCCTAATCTGCTCAAGCTTCTTTTCTCCGATGCCATTAACTTCCAACAACGAGTCGAGTGTTAAAAACGAACCATTTGCCACGCGGTGTTCCACGATCCGACGCGCCAGCTTCTCGCCAATCCCCGGCAAGTTCGCAAGCTCTGGCCAATCCGCAGCATTGATGTCAATCTGGTAGTCGAGATTTCGAAATTCCGCCTGCTCGATATGAACCAGTCCATTCCGGTTCCGAATGTCGATCCCTAAATAGGTCACAAAGATTGTCGCACAAACCCCCAATATGATCGCAATTGCAACTTGGTCGGTCCGCTTAAGAAAAACCTTCAACGGATCTCGTATTTCCGCATGATTCTCAGGTTCTTTTCTCGGAGCGTCCATTGGGCGATGTGAGAGCACTTCGAATAGTAATTCAGGAAATCGTAGCCTTTTTAATTTACTCAATCTTCAGTTGCCCGTAGCTCCCGAGGCGACCAAATTGAGGAATATTTATAGCAAATACCGTGATCCGCAGCCAATTGTCAACAATTGGGACAAGAAAAATTCGTTCGATAGGCTGCCCGGTTTACAGAATCCATCCATGTTCAGGCGCCCGCAGCGGACCTATACCATCTGTAGGCTTCCGCCATATTGCCGATTCGATGGTTGAACAAAAAACTTGTTATCAAGAACGAAAGCTGGCGACATGCGATTTCGTAGCGCCGCGCAGGGTCGCTGGACTGACGGAGGTGCGCCTAAAATCCAATTTGCGACGGAAGCTTACAACGTTGGTTGAATTCAAATTCCAAATCAAGCGTCGTTCAGCTTATTGAGCACCGGACCCTTTGCCAGAACGTTCAAATACCTCTTGCAGTTCACCCTCCTCCAACTCCTGTTCGATGTTGATGAGTTCTGTATCGCGAACGATACCATCCAGGGTGACGCTTTCCCAATCGCCCCCTTCCCTGGCGACTGCCAACTTCCGTCCCCATAACGTCTCTAAGGTTGTCGTTAATTGTTCGTCCGAAATCGATTGAAGTTCGCTGAACATCGTACGGATTTTTTCAGCCTCTCTCGGGTCTGACGATTGCAATCGCTTTTGCTCGTTGCCCAGTTTGTTATTGAATTCGATTGCGTTGGCAATGCCTCGCAATTCAGAAATCAGTTCTTGAGCGCCTGCATAATCCCGTTGCTGTAATCGCTGCTCGATCTGATAGGATAGTACTTTACGTTGCACAACCAAATCAATGAGTTCGTATTGAAGTCCCGTGACAATCCCCTCGGCGTACAATCGCCTTTCGTCATCGGGCATCGGCGAAACCATTTGATCGAATAATCCAGGGATCATCGGCAAGCGGGCCAACGGCCGAGCACCACTTTTCACATAAAGAATTCGCAACGAATCTTGATTGGGGGGGATCGTGATCATGCCGCGCCAGTCGGTCGTCCCCAGAAGTTCGGACGCCTCTTCCGTATCCGCGCCAGGTGGGCGGGAATAGATTTCCAAATCCGGGAGTGGCCGAGGAGCGTTTTTGTCGTTTGAAGTCAGTTTGAGTATTGTAGGGCGGTTGGGGGCGCGAATCACCAACGCAAATCGTTGTGTCCGTCGGCCCGAGCGACCCGATAAAGGCGCCCTCGCAGTCGCATGAGTCGTACATTCGATTAACGGACCCTCAGCATCGATAATCGACAGATAGGTCCATTCGATGCGATTGATTCCTTCCAGCCGATCATCACGGTCCAGCCGACGTATGACCGGAAGAAAGACGTCGTTTTCCTTGATCGAAACGGGCGAGACTCGATTATCGGCGAGTACCCAAGTACCATCTTCCGCTTGTTCCAGTTTTTGGTGTAGCCCAGATGCTCTCGCGCGCAACTTCACTATTTTGTCAACAACTTTATCGATTCGAGCCAAGGGCATGAAAGCATTGGAAATCGACGACGTCAGACTTTGCACTAAAGCATCGCGATTTCCTACCACTTGAATATTTCTGGCTCCCCATTGCTGGGTTCGGAAGTCAAATTCCTGAGCGTCATAATGGAAACGCCCCAACTCATG
>JBGTDM010000190.1:0-2705 GCA_041748315.1 Pirellulaceae bacterium | reverse complement strand
CGGTCTTGGCATCGGCCAGTATTTTCACTCGCCCCTCGGTATCCCCAAGGGTTCGGGCCCGGCCATTCGCACCATACGGACAAACGCCTTTGTGATAGGCAATCTCCTGCGACTTTAGCTGCTCCTCCGTTTTTCCCACTGACGCAATTTCGGGGTGCGTATAGACAATCCCCGGGATCGCATCGTAGTCGACATGGCCATAGCCGGTCACGAGTCGCTCGACGCAGGCAATCCCCTCTTCCGACGCTTTGTGTGCGAGCATCGGACCGGGTACGCAATCACCAATAGCAAAAATACCGTTGATATTGGTCTGGTAATGGTCGTCGATCTGAATCGTTCCGCGCTTGTCCATTTGAATGCCAATTTCGTCGAGACCGATCCCCTGCGTATTGGGAGTTCTCCCCGTGCATACCAGGACTCGATCGGCTGTGATCGGATCGTGATTCTTGCATCGAATGACTCCCTTGCCATTTTCAACCGTTGCACTCTCGACCCACATTTCGTTTTTAAACCGGAGCCCCTGCTTTTCAAAAACGCGATGAGCGAGTCGGGCAATTTCACCGTCGACACCCGGCAAGATGTGGTCGAGACCCTCCAGGACCGTCACCTCTGATCCCAGTCGGCTCCAAACGGATCCGAGTTCAAGTCCAATGTAACCCGCACCGATCACCACTAAATGGGGTGGGGGTTCAGAATATTCGAGCGCGGTCGTGCTGTCTCCGATCAGATTGCCATCATAATCGATGCCTGGAAAAATCGTCGGCTTACTTCCGGTCGCAATGATCATATTCTGCGTTTTTATCTCTGCAGAATCACGACCGCTCACTTCAATCAAGTTGGTGCCCGCGACTCGACCTCGACCGACGAGCATTGTCACCTTATTGCGCTTGAGCAACATGTTAATGCCGTTCGTCAACGTATCGACAATTTTATTTTTGCGGGAGAGCATTTGCTGTAGATCGAGTTGCACGCCACTCGCTTGGAT
This sequence comes from Pirellulaceae bacterium, assembly GCA_041748315.1. Taxonomy (GTDB): domain Bacteria; phylum Planctomycetota; class Planctomycetia; order Pirellulales; family Pirellulaceae; genus CALMEE01. The sequence goes on along the minus strand of JBGTDM010000190.1, from coordinate 1,720 downwards.
TCCATGCTCGGAGAGTCCATGATGCGTTTTATGATAAAGATGGCTGGATTCCAACAGCGCCTTGCTGGGGATACAACCGACGCGCAGACAGGTCCCGCCAAACTGCTCGTGTTCGTCAACGATGGCGACATTCAATCCCAACTGTGCGGCACGAATCGCGGCGACGTACCCGCCAGGTCCACCCCCCAATATCGTCAAATCAAAGTGTTGTGACATGATTCAATCTCTCACCATCAATCCCGGTTCTATAGGCCCTGACAAAAGAATAGTTGTACTGATATTCTCGATGGATTAAAGGGGAGCCGCCCAATTGCGTTCATTTGAGAATTCGTTGAACCGACGACACAATCTCTTCAACAAACATCCAACTCTTCAACAAACATCAAACATCGCTCCACGTTTTCAAATCTACCACCATAGTGGGTAACAACGAGTCACCGACCAGGATTAGTCACCCATTGTTTAAACCAACGTGTTTCCACAGACCAGAAACCCCGGAACTCAAACGTCAAAAATGATCATCTCTGCTGACGTTACCCACTTGAGTCGTCGATCAAAATCACTGATACTTGTGGCAATCAGGATTGCGTTTCTCGACGTTTAAGATCAAGTCTTATTCCCAGAACATAAAGGAACATTCTATGACCCGTGCTGCTGCAATTACGTTTAAGGGGACTCCGATGACGTTGGTTGGGGAAGAACTCCAAGTCGGCGAAAATGCCCCCGAGTTCAAACTCCATTATTTTGAGAATGGAATGCAAACATTGACACTGAAAGACCTGATGGGGAAACCGAGTCTGATCAGTGTTGTCCCGTCGCTTGACACTGGCGTTTGTGCCACTCAAACCAAGACCTTTAATTCAGCGTTGAAGGATTTGGGCGATTCCATCAACGCCGTGACAGTTAGCGTTGATTTGCCTTTCGCCCAGGGACGTTTTTGTCAGGACAACGAGATTGCTAATTTTCGCTCGGCAAGCGATTATCAGGATCGAAATTTCGGAACCCGTTGGGGATTATTGATCGACGAATTGAAACTGCTTGCCCGAGCCGTCTATGTACTCGACGAAAACGGAAAGATTGTTCATGCGGAAATCGTCGGCGAAGTGACAGATGAACCGAACTACGAGGCTGCATTTGATGCATTGAAAGGCCTGCTGGCATCCGCTTAGGTATATCAATCAATCCATTCCAAATTGCGGATCGGGAATTGAGTTTAGGCCTAACCTGTTCGGTACGCGTTTGACGTTCAACCTGACGTGACGGCGAGGGAACTTTATATTTCCCTCGCCAACATGTTTTACGTGTTGGTATCCAGAGCTCGGGGTACGCTTTGATCGCGCCGTGACAACAAGCTACCCCTGAGCGGTCGAAGACAAAATAAAAATCTTGGCAGCTTCGAGGGCTGCTGGAATGTTTGCAGGTTGTTTGCCTCCAGCTTGGGCCAAGTCTGGTTTCCCACCGCCACCTCCGCCGACGAGCGGAGCCACCTCTTTGACCCAATCCGCCGCACTGAAACCGCGTTCGACAAGATCGCGACTACAACCGGCAATCAACATGACCTTGTCGGCACCCATTGAAGCCGCCAGAAAGATCGCAACAGGCTGAATGTTTTTGCGAACCTGATCAATAAGCCGGCGAAGAATCTCGGAATTGCCACCGGGAATGTCGGTGATGATGACTCGAATATCGTCGCAAAGCATCGACGACTCAATCAATGAAT
>JBGTDM010000189.1:0-7855 GCA_041748315.1 Pirellulaceae bacterium | reverse complement strand
ATCACATGGGTAAAGTCAGGTACATTATGCGCGAGCAGTTTGTCGTGATGCGTAATGATCAGCAGTCCCATCTTTCGGTGGCCAATCTCTGCAATACTTTGGCTCGCCAAACGAACGGCGTCAGCATCCAATCCTGAGTCGGTTTCATCGAGAATCGCAAAGCTGGGTTGAAGCATCGCCAACTGAAGAATCTCAGCTCGTTTCATTTCGCCGCCGGAGAATCCATCATTCACATAGCGCCGGGCAAACTCGCTGTCCATTTGTAACTGTTCCATCTTGGCACGAATCTCGCGACGGAATTCGCGCATCGGGATCAAGTCTTCGCCCTCTTTGCGATCTGGATTCCTGACATTAGTTGTCGCATGGCGCAAGAAGTCGGCCATGCGAACGCCTGGGATGGCGACGGGTCGTTGAAATGCCATAAACAAACCAAGCCTCGCGCGCTCGTTCGGCTCCTTGTCGAGAATGCTCTCGCCATTCAAAAGGATGTCACCGCGCGTTGGTTTGTAATTGGGATGCCCCATGATCACCAAGCCTAACGTGCTTTTGCCGCTGCCGTTCGGCCCCATCAACGCATGCGTTTCCCCTTTTTTGATTTCCAGGTTCACACCGCGCAATATCGGCTTACCTTCGATCTCGACGTGCAAGTCGCTGATTTTCAAAACATCTGACATTTTTGTTCGTTACCGTATTTAATGGGTTTGAAATGATTGACAATTATCTAAGTTGGTTGAAATGAGCCACCGGGGTGAAGTACACAAAATCTTCTGTACCGAAACGCGAATTCAAATTCGTTCACACGCTTTCTGGCTCGAACGTGCAACATGTCCCACAGCCGCAAACCGTCTGGCTGATGGCTAAGTCCGACTGCACCAGTTTGGACAGCAGCTCCTTTTCCAAATCGCAAATCTCATGATTGTCGGTACTCAAGTCAGGATATGGACATCCCACAATTTTCAAGACCTTGACCCCATTTTGATCGTCGACGACAAACGGAATATTTTTCTTCCCGAACAATTTAGCGATGGCAACCAAACGTTCCTCAGGATTATTACCTTTAATCGACTCACTGTATTTTGTGGCCAACCGCGAAGCGACCCCCGACAAAATGGTTCGTCGCATTCCTTCATTGGGAATTGCTTGAACCTCTTCCCAAAGCGCGTCGGCCAAATCCGCCAAATTATTACCAACCGAGCGATAGCCCTCCTGGGTTAGCCGATATTCGTGGGACGGTCGCCCGCGACCACTTTTCACATCGCATCGTTCAACGAACCCCCCCGCCATTAAGCGTCCTAACCGCTGACGTACAGCGGTTGCAGTCACACCTGTTTTCTCGATCAACGGATCGATCGACAAGGGGCCTTCGTTTCGCAAAAGGTCGAGGATTTCTTGATCGTTGGTTGTCACAGACATGTGCATAGCTAGGGGACCGGCTTGTTTCGACAATTTTAACAGTTAAAATTGCGAAAAAAAGCCCCCTCGGTGATTTTCGTGGCCGTTTTTCAAGTTTTCTCGCCTCGGCAATGAGAAAAATCTGCTTGTCCACGAAAACGCCTTTGCATGCATCCGTCTCCTCAACCAAAAGCGCTTACGCCTCGTTTGCCGGGATCGCACCTACCTGGGATATGTGGTCCGCTTGAGTCACCAGCATAAGCATCCGATCAAACCCCAGAGCGGTCCCACTACAGTCTGGTAAACCGGTACGCATTGCATCGATCAAGCGGCTGTGGTTGGGGAGCGCCGGTTTGTTTGCTCGTGTTCGCATTTGGTTAACTCGCTCGTTGCGTTGAAGCAGCTCTACGGGATCGGTTAACTCGTGGTAACCATTCGCTAATTCTATGCCGTTGATATACAGCTCGAACCGCTCGGCGACTTGAAACGACCGCCCATCTTCCTCGAAGGAGCGAAGCCTTGCCAAAGCTGCTTGACTGGCTGGCCAATCATAAAGGATCACGGCACTCAAATCCGATAGGGCTGGTTCGACACTCGTTGCCATCTGATAATTGAGCTGTTCGTCCCAAGTTTCGGCAGAATTTTCGACAGACGCCCCCTTATCGGCGTTCATTGCAAACGGATCGATATTGGAAAATTGCATGAAGGCATCGCGGTAGGTCATCCGCAAAGCGGGAGGTTGGTCCAACAACGATTGTGAAAATTGATCCAGCAAATCCATTCCGGCGAAATAGTCATCGCCGACGCGATACCATTCCAGTATGGTGAACTCGATATTGTGATGCGAACCCATTTCGCCAGCACGAAACGCAGGCGTGATCTGATAGATGGCCTGGGCGCCGGCCGCCAACAATCGCTTCATACCGAACTCAGGGGAGGTCTGAAGCCAGAACTGTTGAGTGCCCACGTCCTGAAGAGTAATCGATACGGGAATCGGATCGATGAACCGGTCCACGACGGTGTCTCTTGAGAGGATGGGAGTTTGCACTTCAATAAATCCCCGCGAATCGAAAAAAGTTCGAATCTTTTTTAACCAAGAGGCGCGAAGCTTTAGAATTTCGACGACGTTAGAAGTTGGTGAAACGGTCATAGTGGATTTGCACGTAATCGATCCGGTGTTTGAATGCATTCTGTTGGCGATATACGGGCAATGCGAGACATCGCGAATCGATTCGGCATTCATTTTAGATGGGGAATGATTGTACCATTTTGAAATCGGATCGGTTACAATATCGATAATCACGCCTTATCCAGCGGTGCTTTTCGAGATCCAGCGGTGCTTTTCGAGTTGACGAGGTCGCTTGTGATTTCGCGGACTGCGAATGCAATCTTGCGTTAAGGCCAACTTTTTGTGACGTTCCAAGCTGATTTTATGGAGGCAACCATGTTGCGATCGCGTGCTTTTCCCGTGCTCATCGTGGGCCTGGTCGGTTGGATGGTGTCCATGACTTCTGCCCAGGATGGGGTCATCGTTGAACGCGATGCCACGACGATGAACGAGGTTTCATCCACCGTATTGGCGGGAGAGGTGATTTTCGGGCACAAAGCGGGCATGGCTTTGACTTACGATGTGATTCAACCTGAAAAGAACAATGGTGCCGCGGTTATCTTTGTTGTGAGTGGTGGCTGGAATTCGACCTACCGTCCCCCTCAAAACTTTCGGCAAATGCGACTGCTGGACCGGATTCATGACGAAGGCTACGTGTTGATCCTTTTGCGGCATGGCAGCGCACCGCGGTTTAAAGTCCCGGAAGCAGTGGATGATGTGAAATTGGGTGTCAGGCATATTCGCAAAAATGCCGAGAAACTAGGATTTAATAGCGAGCGATTGGGAATTTGTGGCGCAAGTGCCGGTGGGCATTTGAGTTTGATGGTTGCCACAACCGGCGACGACGGAAATCCAGACGGGAGCACAGACATCGAGAAGTCACCTTGCCGTGTCGCCTGTGTAGCCGCTTATTTTCCACCGACCGACCTCCGTACGATGGTGGGACCAAGTGAGCGGTTTCCAGCGTTGGATTTCGATAAAGATTTGGCCGCAGAGGTGTCCCCACTGATCCATGTTACTGATGATGATGCACCAACTTTATTGGTCCATGGGACAGAAGATCGGCTGGTTCCTGTTCGGCATAGCGAATTGTTAAAGAAGGAGTTCGACCGAATTGAAGTCGTCCCTTGTGAACTGTTAGTCCTCCAAGGGGCTGGACATGGATTTCGCGGACACCACGCTGAAGATGCTGAATTGGCGGTATTGGAATGGTTCAGCCGGTTCTTAGTTGAGCCTTGGAAGTCAGAAACCAACGATTAATTTCCCAATGAATTGATCGCTAACACGCCATCGTTGCAACCAACTCCTATGTCGAAATCGGTTGGGTGCGCTCTTCTATCTCTACGGTTTAAGAAATCGATTAGCGGGCGAGTTTAATTGGATTCCAGTTGATCCAAGTCGACCACGTTGAGCTGATCCCCGCCAGGGATTAGCGGACCGTCAACGCAATGTCGCTGGAAAAATTTCCAAGCTGAATCTAGCTTCGCTGACTTGCGAAGTAACCCTCTTTCCGCGAATATGGTGGATGGCCTGAACACTTTGATCAAACCGATTGATTTGCTTTTCGGATCGAACCGTTCTCGTACCAGTTGGGTGACGACCTGCTGAGCCCACCCATCTTAAACAATTTTTTCCAAATCATAGAGTCATCATTTCGGAAAAAACATGGGAGACTTCTTACCTTTTGCCTTCGTAATATTGATATTTGCGACGGTCATTATCGCTTTTTTCCTTCAGCGTCGTCACGAAAGAAGACGCACGGAAACTTTCACCGAACTGGCAGAGAGTCTAGGGCTGATATTTTATCCTCAAGGAGATGCGAAGCTGCAGGGATTGGTCAGTCGGTTTGACTTATTCAAACAGGGAAGAGATCGAAAACACAGCAATGTACTCGTCGGCGAAACGGACGAAGTTCGCCTCGCCATCTTCGATTACTCGTACACGGTGGGCAGCGGGAAAAATGCATCGACCTATCGGCAAACGGTGGCTGCCATCGTGTCCCCACAACTCGCCATTCCCAGTTTTACCATGCGACCCGAGGGATTTTTTGATTCCATTGGAGGATTCCTGGGATTTCAAGATATCGACTTCGACCACCATCCGGAATTCTCTAGTTCCTTTTTGCTCAAGTCTGAAGAAGAGCAACGGGTACGCGAGTTCTTTGACATACCGATTCTCGATTATTTCGCTAAACACCGTGGTATCTCGGTCGAGGCTTTCGCCGACCAAATGATCTTCTATCGCAACAATAAACGTGTCAAACCCGATGATGTTAAACAACTTTTAGCAGATGCTTACGAGGTCTATGGACTATTAGTCGACCGCCAACAGCGAAACGAGGACCCGCCTCCTTATCACCGTTCATAAGCAATACCGAACATAGGCACTTGGCGTGGTGATTCTCGACCGAATTTTCCACCGTTCTTCGGTGTACCGTCAGTCCAGGAAGACGTCGACAGGGTCGACAGAAAAGTGAATCGCCTGAATTCGGGGGAGTTGGCAGCTTGAATGGGTCGTTGATCACGGAAACTGCTAAACGCCAAAAAAGCCCCTGGTGCTCCTGGACACTATGCCGATGAGTCACCGTGATTGTGCCGATACGGGTTCGTCGAAAGACGATTTTTCATGCAATGCAGCTAAATCAGTACTGAGTCACACTTGTTGTATATTTTATTGAGGAACCAGACCAGTTCCCTGAATGGACGGCGTGGCTAGATTAAGAGTCGTTTAACCAATTCCAAATTCCAACGAAACTCATCAGGTCGTACCAGCTCAATTCCTGAAACTCCGATAAGGCACACGGGATTTGACTTTGAACTCGATTGCCAATCGGTTATTCTGGAACGATCGTCGTATTCGTTGGCAGATTGAACCCTGGACTTACGATGCTAAACGATTTTTGACGTTCGGAATTCCCTCGATGGGCGTCGAACCATGGTAGCTGTTTGGGCAGGTAATGCTGCCACCCAATCAATGCAGGTTATTCCTGGCATTAACTGCGAGAAAAAAATGCAGCTCGAAAATTTTCGTGAAGTCAGACGATCGGCAACCAGCGTAATGATGTCGATGATTGTTCATGTAGCATTCATTGTCGCATTCGCGTTCCTGTTTTGGCCAGCGATTCCTCGACCAGGCATCAATCTCAACATGCAATCGCCACTCAGCGAGATGATGTCGACATTCGAATCGGAGGATCTCACCGACTGGGTTGAGGAACAACTGGACGACGCGTTGTTCGAATCAAGCAAAATCGACTCGATGGAATCGCTTGATTCGGTGCAACTGGAGATGAACAGCGAATACGCTAATCTCTATCAGCCCAAAACACAACTTGAAGATCTTTTCGTCGCCACTCCAGTTTCACCGTCTTCCGCATATCAACAAGGTTTCTTTGGGATCCCGGCTACGGGAAACCGGATCGTCTACGTCATCGATATATCTCCCAGCATGGCGGTACGTAATCGATATCGCAGTCGCTATCAGCGAGCGATCGAGCACGTGATGTATTCGGTGGAGCAACTTCAACCGGACCAACAGTTTTTTGTATTCCTGTTTAGTTTTCAAAATTTCCCCATGGAAATCGCGGGGGAAGGAAAATTCTGTTACCCCTCCAAGGAGAACATTGAACAGCTTCGCAAATGGTTGGAATCGGTGCGGCTCAGTTCAGGCACAGATCCGCGCGTCTCATTGGTCCAAGCATTGCAGCTTCGACCGACGTGCGTGTTCTTACTTTCCGACGGCGAGTTCAACGGCGAGCAACATCGCAACGGCATTTATCGCAACATCACGACTGCGGTCGAGCTATGCAAAGAACATAACACCTCGAAATGCCCGATCCACACCGTTGGGCTGGAAGATCTCAACAGCCAATCCGCTCTAAAAGCGATTTCCGCCAACTCAGGTGGCGTCTATCAATTTGTCGCTGCTGAAGAGTAAGAGAGCACAAACGGGATCGCCTTGGCAATCTCCCTCTGAACGGGCGCTCGGGATACTTAGCTTCATTGATCATCGTCAAGCTTTGGATATCGTTAACCGTAGCCCGGATATTTCATCGGTTTATCTGTAGTCACCTATAAGAAAAGCCTTTACCGGCTTTCCGCCTGGAATCGTCACCCCCCCGTTCACGATTCATGTTGCAACACCCCTCGCTGCGCTGGCGCAAGATGATCTCGTGATTGCCTACAATACTGCAGCAGGATTACCTTTCGACCAAGAACTGACTGGACAAGACCTCGGCGGAATGACACTCACACCCGGTGTTTACTTCTTCTCGTCTTCCGCTCAACTTACCGGTACGCTCATCCTCGACTACCAAGGAAATCCGCAAAGTGAATTCGTGTTTCAGATCGGAAGCACACTGACGACCGCGAGCAATGCGTCGATCGAGACGATCAATGATGGAGCGATGCCTGGCTGTACCGTATTCTGGCAAGTGGGAAGTTCCGCGACACTCGGTACCGACACACAATTCCTCGGTCATATCATGGCACTTGAAAGCATTACGATGAACACGGGTGCCAACATCTTTTGGGGCAGCGCGTTGGCTCGAAACGGCGCGGTCACGCTCGATTCAAACAACATTACAGCCTGTGCGATTCCAGAACCCTCCGTTTTCGTCCTAATGATTTTGGGCGTTGTTCTGTTTGGCTTTTGCCGAGTGCGAAGTGGAGCAATGTCGCTCGGGAAATAGTTTTGGGCTGGGACCCCCAGGGATATCATGCAGGAGCATTGACTCGGTGGCGCGCTGGCGCGTCGAGTTCGTGTGGTCGTTTGCGAGATGTTGCCGCATGCAAGGGTTGAGTGGTCCTCATCGGGGTCATCCATGGCAAGGCATTCTTTGAGGCTGAGGTTCCGAATTCGAGTTGAGGTTCGGAAAGTAAAGATACTTTCGAGACCCCCTAGGTTTCGACGTTGCCATCGTCGTCCTTGCCATCACGGAGATCAAAGAATTTGCTTACGATCCGGCGGGGTCGTTACAACTTGGCACCGATCAGGGGATGAGTTAGTGCATCTTCGCGATGCAAGTCTTACCGTTGCAAACCTGCACGGTTGAAAAACGATCAAACGCCGACAAATGTACCTAGTATCTAGGTCAGACATCTAAATCGACTCGATTTGCGCAAGAGCCAGATTGATTTAGATTCTTAAAAAGCGCTGATCCTCGCTGGCCAGCAAGGATCAGCAACGGCTTGTAGATCGTCGGTACTTAGGTCACTCAAGACCGTGTGTCAGCTGGATCGCAAGCCGTCATTTTTTAACCCGAACCGTCGCTAGAGCAGCCTCGGGCTAGCTCGTATTTTACTAGGCTGGGAAACAAATGAAAGTGACTCAAGACGTTTACTCGTTAGTGATTGG
>JBGTDM010000188.1:0-6340 GCA_041748315.1 Pirellulaceae bacterium | reverse complement strand
TTGATCGGATCCGAACATGATACTTTCCTTCCTGGTTGGCATTAAATCCCCCAGCTTCCCGCTAGGACTGCCATTCAGTTTCCAATTTCACCCCAAAAATGACCAGACCAATTTCAAACTCGCATTAAGCTTCATGCACCCTTCGACAGCTCGCTGGGCCAATCTGGATTGACACCGAAGCCGACGAGCACTATTGAATGGTAAGCGACAACTCAAAGCGACTGAAACAATATAGAAAAATCAGTCCGCCATCGTTTGATTCCTTCGAAAAGCACGGCGTACTCCGGATCATTGGAGACGAGTGCTGATGATCTAAAAACCAGACCTCAAGCGTTGCCGATCCGCGCGAGATAAACTCATTGGCGGCGTTCGATCAATGGCCAATGAGTTTAAGCCTGGATTCACGCCCAACGACAACCTCCAGCTCATGCATGAATTTCGATCCTCGCAACCGCTTGAATCTCAGAATTTTGCCAGGATTCGTGCGTTGTTTGCGATGGTTGGTGTGGCGATTTTACTGATTCAATCGGGCTGCATTAGCTGGGATATCAGCTCAGCAAGACGATTAGCTTATGTCGCGAGTTTTGGGAAGGAAGCTCCAGTCAGTGTTCGGAAACGCCCCAAAAATCCGTTGGAAACAACGTTGAATCTAGTGGGAAAAGGGGGACCGAAGCCAAGTGCTCGCACCGAGCAAGTGTTGCGGCGTTATGCATTGCTGGACGAATATTCGCGTAAACCGGATCGAGCGGTCAATCAATTGATGGAGTATGTCCAGCGTGATCCATCGCTGGAAATGATTCATGCCTGGACCGAATTGGCCTACATTCGTGGTCACTCGGCGAATATGGCCGGAGATTTCGATAGCGCCTTAAGCTGGTATTGTGGTGCAGTGACGCAGGCCTTTTCCTACTTATTCGACGATCGAATGGCAAACTACCGAAACGCCTACGACCCGGTGTTTCGAAGTACTTGTGATATCTATAACCAGTCCTTGGAAGGCATCCTGAGGATTGTGCACAAAAAGCAATTGCTAAAACCGGATGCCGTTGTCCAAGTCAACGTCGCCAACCACAACCTTGATTTTCGAATCAAATTGACGGGTCGCTGGCATACGGAACAAATTGAAGAGATCAAATTCGTATCCGACTTAAGTGTTCATGGTTTACGGAATCAATACGAAACGTTTGGTCTGGGCGTTCCGCTGGTTGCGATGCGCGCCGATATCAGCGAAACCGAACTCATCCGCACCGATGCCGAGTACTACCCACCCGATCTGACATTTCCGTTAACAGCGTTTTTTGAAGTCATCCAGCCGACTCACCCATCGAATCCAACAACCGAGACGCTGTCCGACGTCTATCCCTTGAAACCCACAAGTCAGTTTGGCGGCGATCTGCAACGTACCCAGTACGTTCTCCATCTGTTTGACCCATTGGAGACCAAGTCGGTGGCCATTAATGGGCAAATCGTTCCACTACAAAGCGACATCACAACCCCACTTGCCTATTTCCTTAAGGATCCGTTAATCAACACCAATGTCTTCTCGACGTTGGCGTTGATCGATGGTGAGTTTGCGAAGCACTTCAGAGGACTGTACATGCTGGAGCCGTACGATCCGAATAAGATTCCTGTTTTGATGGTCCATGGTTTGTGGTCGAGCCCCATCACCTGGACGGAGATGTTTAACGATTTACGAGCCGATCCAGAATTAAGCAGCAAATATCAGTTCTGGTTCTACTTGTACCCATCGGGCCAGCCATTTTGGGAAACCGCCTACCAAATGAGGCAGGATTTGACTGAAGCCAGACACCGACTCGATCCATACCGTGAAGCGGCGGCTTTAGATCATATGGTCCTCATCGGACATAGTATGGGGGGATTGGTTTCTCGATTGCAGACCTTGGAAAGCCGCGATGACTTTTGGAATATTGTCAGTGACAGGCCGTTCGATGAATTGGGAGGCGATCCAGAATCACTGGCAGAACTGGAAGGCATCTTGTTTTTTAGTCCTAATCCGTCAATTCGGAGAGTTGTGACGCTGGGTACGCCCCATCGAGGAAGCGATTATGCAAACAACACGGCTCGTTGGTTCTCCCGACAGGTTTTTCGCTTGCCCAGTAAACTAGTGCAACGGACCCATGCGATCGTGAGAGCAAATCCAAACATGTTTCATGATTCCACCCTGTTTGAGATTACGACAAGTGTCGATTCGCTATCTCCCGATTCCCCCTTCTTCGAGAAAATGGCAGATGCCGAGAGAGCTCCGTGGGTCCTCTATCACAACGTTGTCGGGCGATATGAACGGCGAGGCGTCAGCAAATTGATCGACGCCAATGGAGATCGCGAATCGGATGGTGTCGTCGCGATGGATAGTGCCCGGTCACACGATACCATTTCTGAAATTGTCGTTCCTGCTGAACACTCGATATTGCATCAGCATCCGGAAAGCATTCTGGAAGTAAGACGGATTCTACTCGAGAATCTCGCCGAGTTCCAACGCGAGTCAGCCACCGCACTCGATGCTATGCGGAACGCCGAGTTGCCAGTTCCTCGGCGTTAGCATATTTGATCATTCGATTCGCTTCGAACAATGGTCACGTACGACAATGCTACAGCAACTGGAATCACATCCGGGTCTCGCCACCATCGCTAGAATTCAGACTTCGTCTGTCGCGCGGCAAGCTTTTTGATCACCTGTCGCATTCGATTCTCGGTCGCTGTTGTCTCTCGCATGGGAGCCATTTGCAATCGTCGATCGGTTTTTTGGGCGTTGACCGGCTTTTTCGGCGCTCTTTCGGTGGGCCGCGCTCCGCCTTTATCGGTTGAAAATTGAGGCGAGCCGTTGAGATCCACGATCACCGTGGTGATCTTCAAGTCGTCGGACTGTTTGAGTTCACCACGTACGACTCGAACGTCCTCGGGTGCCTCAATCCCAATTCGGACGGTATTTCCTTTTGCCTTGATGACCTTGATCCGAATATTGCCGCCGATGACCAATTCCTGGTTGACCTTCCTTGAAAGTACGAGCATTTTGACATTCCTTTGAATTTATCGAGATTAACGAACTTTAACTTTTCTGGTAGGTAATACGCAGAAAGTGTTCGCTGATTTCGATTGCTTGCAGAAATTTCGGTAATAAACAGGCCAAATGTTAAAATAACCGGAGTATTCGCGTCGAAATGCTAGCAATTACAAGACACTCAGGCGCCGAACCACGAATCAGTTGTCAGTCTTCAGTTGAAAGTCATTGACGAATGAACCGGCAGTTGCTCGGTCGGAAAAAACTCTTCGACGACTTGGATGAACTGCGCTCGAGATTGAACATGGGCAACGTGGGTTCGGAAATGTCGGGCGCCAAAGCGGCCCTGAGCATAGCAACAAGCATATTTACGCATCAATACGGTTCCCTTTTCCTCGCCAAATCGTTGCACGATTAACTCATAGTGTTTGAGCATACATTGCTTCTGCTCCAACAACGTCGGGTCTGGCGGAATGGGATCGCCCCTCAATGCTGCAGCGACTTGAGCGAATAACCACGGTCGTCCAAGTGAAGCCCGGGCGATCATCACTCCGTCAATTGCATACCTTCGAAAACACTCGACAACTCGTTCAGGGGAGTCAAGATCGCCATTGCCGATCAGGGGAATCTGTTTCAAGTAGGGTTTGATTGAAGAGATTCGATCCCAGTCGGCCTCACCACGAAACATCTGTTGGGCTGTCCGACCATGGACGGTCAACGCGGCAGCTCCCGCGCCCTCGACGACCTGCGCAACATCGATCGCATTGATCCTGTCGTGAGTGCATCCCAAGCGAATTTTGGCGGTGACCGGTGTCGGAGCGCAGGCCGCGACCACCTTTTCGATGATGACCCCCATTTTTTCAGGGTGTTTTAGCAAGTACGAACCACTGTGAGCCTTTTCGGTGACTTGGCGAACCGGACAACCGAAATTTATATCAACGACGCTAACTTGATACTCGGTGGCAAGTCGCTTTCCGACTTCGGCAAGTGTATCCGGTTGGTTGTCCCAGATCTGCACGGCTAGCGGGCGCGGTTCGTCCTTGATCCCCCATAATCGATCGGGATGTTCGGCGGTGTTTCGATCCATCCACACGAAGCCGCGAGCATTGACCATTTCAGTGGCTTGCAGGCCAGCACCCCCAAAGTCCCGCACCATTTGACGAAAGGCATAGTTGGTGAACCCCGCCATGGGAGCCTGAAGTACCGGCGGATCAATGACGATATTGCCGATGTTCAAAGGTCGTACGTTCATTATCGAGTCGTGTTAAGAGAATCGAACAACTTAGCTGTGCCAGTGCGTTGTCTGGAAAATGGGATGATGTTTGGACAATGGGGGCAGGTACCTCCCCCGAATGGCACTTTCGCTAAAACAAATCGGCCCGATTTTTCGGTAAACTTTGGAAGGTACATTTGATTCGGTAGTCAATCCTCCGTTTCCCAATTTGCGCCAGTTCCTTATTTTTGAGCCACGGCAGTGCCATTCGTGGGCGGCACCTTATATTTTTGTCGAAGGAACGCCGCCTGAAGGCGGGACTACAAACAGACGCCCCGTTGGCACTAATGTGCGGGCTGCGCCGTGCGTACCAACGTTTGCGCGAACCTCTTCCTGTTATTCTTGACAAAATAAATGAAAGTTCGGCGGCATGAGCGTTCGTAGTCCCGCCTTTAGGCGGTCTTAGAAGATTAAGCGGTTCTTGGAAAATTAGCAATCAATAGGTGGGCGGCACGACAGTGCCATTCGTGCCTCCCCCTTTTTGTCAGTCGACCGCATTTTACGTTGAGCGCGCTGGAATTGAAAGATTGGTGCTTCCCAAGGTCAGGCTTCTTTTCAAGCTATATTGAGGCTTTAACTCGCTGTGCTTCAGTGTGCCTGTCTCGATTTTGTTCGGCTTAACGACTTGCGCTTTAAATTCCCGACTTCAGCCAGCCACGGCGGCCAAGTGATTACCTGTCGTTTGCGGTCGGACAAACTAATGGCAATCCAACAGTGAATCCGGTTTCTGCGGAAAATTTTGATTTCCACGGTATCTAGTGGTCAGTGGACGAAAATCAATAGTTTTTCTTGGGGATTCGCAATGATCGTTGTAACCTATCTTCGATTGGGCACATGTGTCACCCTGATCGCGATCTTGCTGGGAACGGGCGCCATCGCAACCGCACAGCAACTGCCCAAATCAAATACACGGCCCAAACCTCCTCAATCGGCAGACCAATCGTCAGGACCGAAGAAAGACATTGGCAACAATACCGACAAGGAATCGGGAAATCAACCTCGCCAAATTGCCGAACAGGATCCAGACCCAAAGAAGTCCACGGAACCAACCGCCATTGTCTTTCTCAAAGACGGCAAGCAATATCAAGCGGCAAAAACTGAGCCGCAGCGGAATGGCGACTTGCGTGTGACGCTGCTTGATGGTTCGGTGGTTGCGGTAGCGAAAAAGGACTTGGCCAAGATCGAGAGTGCCACAAATCGCCAACCTAGTCAATCTGCGACACTGCCAAGCCAACAGCCGCCCAGCAGCCGACCCGATAAAGGCGGCTCAACCATTCAAGAGGGTGCGCAGGCAGGCAATGCCGGAAAGGCAACCGGAAATCGTGGCCTCGGTGGCGATTCATCGGCCAAGTCTGGTCGTGGCACGCAGCAACTCAAGCAGCCGATCACTTCGGCCACCTTGACTTTGACCGATGGGCGTCAACTGATTGCACAATCAGTTCGACAAATCAGCAACGAACGGTGGCAAGTTACTGATCCGGACGGAAAAATAATTACTCTGGATCGTTCCAGAATTAGAAACGTTCGATCGAATGGCGGTGAGAATTTGGTGCCATCAATCGGTCCCAACGGCGAAATCAACTGGACGGTGGATACGGGTTCCGGCAAAAACACCGTTTCGCCGCCGACCAGCTCGACACCAGGAACGCCCACCACGATGTTCGATACATTACAGGCTGATGCCGGCCTCATTTCATTGTCCAGCAGCCGAATCCGCCAAGAGTTCTTGGCCTCCGGCAATTTTCTGGAGACGATTGAGGTCAAAGTCAACAGCTCTCATCAATTACAGGCCCAAGTGATTCATTTTTTGACGGATCAGGTTGTTGCTGAACAGGTGATCTCGACCAATCCCAGCGGGTTGACAACCTATACCTTCTCTCCGGCGTTGCCGCTTACTGTAGGCGAACGGTATCTCGTGGAATTCCGAATTCCCCAGCCCAACTCGAATGCACCCGTTATCAGAGGGTTTCTGACCACGGCTGACCATTACGTCTTCTCAGGATTTCAAAAGAGAGCGAACGACAAATGGGTACCCCATGACGACATGA
>JBGTDM010000187.1:0-2352 GCA_041748315.1 Pirellulaceae bacterium | reverse complement strand
GCATCCCTGAAGCGGCGATTGCAGATCTGATCGCGTCGGTAACCAACCGGTTCATTACCGTTTGGAATGCGACACCGAAGCTGGCGCAAATCGAAGCGACTGTCATTCGTTGGTTTTGTGACATGGTTGGCTATGGAGATGGTGCGGGGGGCTGTCTTACGAGTGGAGGTTCGATCGCCAGTCAATCGGCAATTGTGACAGCACGGACGAAGCTGTTGCATTCAGATTTTAGCAAGGCAACCATCTATGCTTCGGACCAGACGCACCACTGCTTGGCCAAGAGTGCTTTTCTGGCCGGCATCCCACGGGAAAACTTTCGTTACATTCCATCGGATCAGGAATGTAGAATCGAGCTGGCCTTACTTCGCGAGCGAATTGAGCAGGATATCATCGAGGGTTGGTTCCCATTTTTACTGATTGGAAACGCAGGCACAACCAACACCGGTGCGGTGGACGACTTGGTATCATTGCGTGAGGTCGCAAACGAATTCCGGCTGTGGTTTCACGTCGATGCTGCCTACGGTGGCTTTTTCTGTTTGACCGAACGTGGGTCGCAAAAGCTGCACGGAATTTCGACCTCGGATTCCGTGGTGCTCGATCCGCATAAGGGATTATTTTTGCCCTACGGCACGGGGTGTTTGTTGGTTCAAGATATCGTTAATCTACAGGAATCGCATTCATTCAATTCACACTATATGCCGCAGATGACCGGCGATTTGCAGCGCACCGATTTTTGTAACATATCGCCGGAACTCTCTCGTGCAAATCGGAGTCTACGCTTGTGGCTTCCCATAAAACGTCATGGTATCGGTACATTTAAGCGTTTGCTGGATGAGAAATTGGATCTGGCAGAATGGGCCGTCAATCGATTGGGGGAATTGAAAGAAAAATGGCGAGACGCGTTGGAAATTGTAGCCACGCCTCAACTGTCAATTCTTGCGGTCCGGCTGGTGAAAAAGAATTTCCCGGCCGATTCGAATGACGCGATGAATCACCGCTGGCTGGAAGAAATCAATAATTCTGGCCGAGTCATGCTTTCGGGAACAACGATCCGTAATCAGTTTGTCATTCGATTGTGCATCTTGAGTTTCCGCACGCACATGGATCGAATGCAGGAATGCTTGGAAATCATGGAAGAAACCGGAAAATATGTATTGGATTCTCAGGTCAGTTAAAGCACATCTCGAACCCAATTCAATCGTCGATGCGCGGTGACCATCGATCGATTGTTGTTCTACAAAAAAACACCGCAAACTTGATAGGTCAGGATCGGTGTCACACCAAGCCATGCCGTTGTTGGAATCGAGTCCATATCGTGTCGAGGGCGGCCGCGGCGGGGAGGCGGATTTTGTGGGTCGAGTAGGCGGTCACTTCGGTATCATCCGGGTTGATTTCAATCGCTGCTTTGCCGTGTTGCCCAGCCCACACAAACGGGGCGGCGATGTAATGAAACACGCTTGACGTCCCGACGCTAAAAACCGCATCGAAGCCAGCTTCCCAATTTTCTTGAAATCTGGTCAACATGTCGACCGGCAACATTTCCTCGAACAAGACGATGTTGGGTCGAAGCACGGCTCGGCATTCCGGGCATCGGGGTGGTACCGGTATTTCGTCGCCTCGATTCAATCGCCTCTCAAAATCACAGGCGGTACATTCAAGTTCACGAAGGTTACCATGAATTTCAATTAGATTGACCGAGCCTGCATCGCGGTGAAATCCATCAACATTTTGTGTCAACACACAAACATGTTGAAATATATGTTCCATCTCTGCAATGACCTGGTGCCCTCGATTAAACGTGGCTTCTTGGGCTGCCTCCGCTATCTGAAACAAATACTTCCAAGTGATTTCCGGATGCGAACGAAACACTCGCGACGAAAGAGCCTGCTCGATCGGCATCTCGTCTTCGGTGGGCACGGCGTTGTACAATCCCCCGCTCCCGCGATAGGTGGGAATGCCAGAGTCGGCTGATAATCCGGCTCCGGTAATGAAGAGCAAGCGGTGTCCGGGCTGCAACCAGTTCACCACGTCCTGGAGCAAAGCTTCTTCCGAATCGAATCTGTCAGAGCTGGGGAATTCGACCGTCATCTGAGCAAATGTCTGTATGCGGTGGCGGACATACCAATGAGCCTATTCCGGATCAAGAGCATCCAACTCCTGGCCGGACAACTCGACAATCGCGTTACATGCAGCAAGCTGTTCGGCAGCCTTTTTTGTGCTCCCCCAAGCTGGCGAATAATCTTGTCCATCGACTGAAGCTGAAACGAGAAAGTATTTATCGTGATCTGGACCTCGCTCATCAAGCAATCGATAAATTGGCGATTGCCCAAAACAGCGTTGTGTCAAATGTTG
>JBGTDM010000186.1:0-4165 GCA_041748315.1 Pirellulaceae bacterium | reverse complement strand
CTCGCCGGGTGGGGACGTCATCGCGACGCTCGCGATCTATGATGTGATGCAAATTATTGCTTGCCCGGTAGCGACCTATTGCGTCGGTGAAGCCGCTAGCGGAGCAGCCGTGTTGCTGGCCGGTGGCACGCAGGGCAAGAGGTTTGCGTTGCCTAACGCCCGGGTCATGATTCATCAACCGTACGGTGGAGTCCGCGGCCAAGTTAGTGATATCGAAATTCAAGCAGATGAAATCTTTCGAAATCGCCAAACCTTGAATGAGATTCTCGCCAAGCATACTGGCAAGAATATCGACGAAATTGCTAAGGACACGAATCGCGACTTTTTTATGACTGCAAACAGAGCCAAGGAGTACGGGTTGGTCGATTCAATTACGGCTAAGCCATCTGCGGATGACGAAGCTGACGACGAGGATAAAGAAAAGAGTGCCTAGCGGTTTCAACCTCATGCTGGAGTCAAACGCGTCGGCCTGATGTTTACGAGGCGCGGGTTGTGACAAACCGCCGCTTGCCTGAATTGATCAGCCAACAATCGATCCCCTTCGGCTCGCAAGCCCGGACATCTGCAACCAATTCAACGTAATTAAACCAATTGACTTAACTGGGCCCTTTGTCGGCCATAATCGAAAGTGGCATTGAAATGGCTTACGTACCCTACGTTGTCGATAATACCGGACGCGAAGAGCGAGTCTATGATATCTACAGTCGCCTGTTGAAAGATCGAATTATCTTTCTAGGTTCTCAGGTGACGGCTGAGCTGTCCAATTCACTGGTCGCACAGATGCTGTTTTTGCAATCCGATGATCCGAAGGCAGATATCAACCTTTATATCAACTCGCCTGGCGGCAGTGTCACCGCAGGGTTGGCCATCTATGACACCATGCAGTTTGTGACGTGCGATGTCGCCACCTACTGTATTGGGCAAGCCGCATCGATGGGAGCTTTCTTGTTGACGGCCGGCGCCGCCGGAAAGCGGCACGCGCTTCCCAATGCCAGCATCATGATCCACCAGCCACTCGCCGGAATGCAAGGATCAGCCGAAGACATTGCGATCCATGTCACGGAACTGAGACGGATAAAAAGAAAGCTAAACGAGATTCTGTTAAAGCATACCGGGCACACCGTGGAACGAATCGAGGCCGATACCGATCGCGACCACTTTATGACCTCGGAAGAAGCACGCGACTACAATCTGATTGATCGCGTTGTCGAACACATGAACCAGACCTCGTCAGGTGCCTAATCCTACAGCGCCGGCTCGATGCAAAGCTGTAGGCCAGCCTTTCCAAGCTGACGCCGTTTACTTGGTTTGTGCCAAGCCGGGAGGATTGGGTCAGCCTGGAAAGGCTGACGTACATACCTTGCGCTGTAGGACTAAACGATCGCCTGGTTGGTATCCACGAAGTTCCATCTAAACCGTTCAGGATGTTGCTCGGCGAATAATTTACAATCGTGCCTCCGATGGGCTGCTTGGCTGCACGCCGACCCCTAAAGATCGGGCTTGCGACGGTGGGATGCCGCCAACGATTTCACACTGCGTTCGTTTAACCGGTTATCGTGTTGGACGATTGATTAGCAGACGCGGCGCAGTATGCGAATGCGGTGTGGTGCATGCCGCGCAAGGAACTTGGCTTACAGGATTCGGGTGCTTCGTGGGTAACTCCCAAGCACGACCAGTTGTTTGCAATGAGCACGGGCTTCGCCAATCACCTCGGCAAATTTGATCTGTTTTCGATGTCCGAGGGCATCTAAAAAAAACGTATAATCCCAGTTGACCTCTGTGCTGGGACGTTTGTCGATATGGGTCAGGTTCACACCGGCTCGCTTAAAGACATTGAGTACGTCGACCAAGCTTCCGGGACGATCGTCGGTCGTGAACATCAGGGATGTTTTGTCATCACCCGAAATCTCGGTTTCGCTTTTTGCCAAGATCAAAAACCGAGTAATATTATGTTGCCGGTCTTCGATTTTTTCGAACAAGCTATGAAGACCGTAAATTTCACCTGCCAGTGCTGATCCGATCGCGGCAGCTCCGGCATCGGGGTCCTGTTCGTTTTCCATTTTGGCCTTTTTCGCGGCGGCTGCGGTGCTCTCCGCCGGAACCAGCTCGGCGTGCGGGTACTGCGTGATCAACCAATTGCGGCATTGGGAAAAGGCTTCTGGCTTCGAGTAGATTTTTCTGACTTGTTGCGGTTGGCAATTCGCCAGCAAACTCGAATGAACGGCGAGTTGAACTTCGCCATAGATATTGAGTTGGGCATGATAGACCCGAAACGCATCAAGGGTCTCAGTGATCCCGCCCCCCGTGCTATTCTCGATGGGCACCAAGCCGTAATTGACGTGCCCACGGGAAACCTCTTCGAAAACACCTTCGATGGCGCGAAGGTCTTCAAATTCCACGCTCGAGCCGAATTGGTAGGTCGCGGCTAAATGGCTGTAGGTCCCGACCGGCCCAAGATAGCCGATTCGCAATGGTTGTTCCAAGGCAAAGCTACCGCTCATCATCTCGCGAAAAATGGCTTCCAACGTTCGATCGGGAATTGGCCCTTTATTGAGTTTGAGAGCTTTGTCGAGTACTTGAGCCTCGCGATGGGGGGCGTAGATTGGAATGTTGTCGGCTCGTTTGATCCTGCCAACTTCGACCACCAGGTTGGCGCGGCGATTGATCAACTCGATCAACTTCTGATCGATCTCATCGATTTGATCGCGAATTTGTCCGAGTCGATTTTGTCCGGGACTGGACGCGGCTTGATTGCTCATGATTTGTTTGATTTCAATTGGTTAAAGGCGGAGCGTGCCGTTTTGTTAAGGGGGAGATTCGCGATTTGCTTGGTACGAAACCAGCGATACGGAGGCTTTGCGACCTCAAATCGTCGACTACTCTTTTCGTTGGTTGTCGCAATTCGAAATACATCCAAATTGATTTTGAATTTCGTAACACAATGCGTTGTGCTCCAGAAAGGTGCTTGAGGAACCGCAATTGCAGTCGGCTCGATTCCCACGCTTTCCAGCAGGTACGATTGCAGAATTTTGCGGTCAGCCTTTGCGCTTCGATTCATCAACCTGGGAAAATCGTAGAGACCCTGCCATCGTTCATGCGATTCGCATTTCTTCAACAGCATTCTGCCACGATCTTCAATCAGGAACAACGACTCGAACAGGCGTTGGCTCGAAGTTTTTGCGGGATTCAATGGGAGCGATTCCGGGGCACCTTCCTGATAGGCGGTGCAATACTGGCTCACCGGGCATTGTTGGCATAGCGGTTGTTTGGGTTTGCAAATCTGATTCCCCAGTTCCATCAGCGCCTGATTGAAATTGCCGCAGTCTGCAGTCGGCAAAATTTGTTCGGCAAATTGCCAGAGTTGATTCTGGGTACTTGATTGTTGAACAGGCTCGTGCAGATTCAGGAGTCGAGTAAACAAGCGAACCGTGTTTCCCTCCAGGATTGGAAGTCGGGCGTCGGTGGCGATCGACAATATAGCGCCAGCGGTATAACGCCCGACCCCGGGCAACTTGAGTACATCAGCGAACGTGCGTGGAAATCGCCCACGATGATCTCGAACAATTTCCTGGGCCGCCATGTGAAGCGATCGAGCGCGCCGATAGTAGCCCAGCCCTTCCCACAGTTGCAACACCTCATCCAGCGAGGCGAATGCCAACTGTTTGATGTTGGGAAACCGGTTGACAAACCGGATGAAATAGGGAATCACCGTTTCGACTTGCGTCTGCTGCAACATGATCTCGCTGAGCCAAATCCGATACAGCGTTGGGCGTGTTCTCCAGGGGAGCATGCGATGATGTTGTTGGTACCAGCCCAGCAATGCTCGTTGAAACCGGTGCAATTTAGCTGCGTTGGAGACTTGCATGAATTCGCTTTCGTGGGGCCTTCCAGAACCGCTGTTGGACGAAACAGATGTCGATTCGAAACAGTTTTTCGCTTCAATGCAATGCGCAGCAGCCAAATCCGCGCTTGAGCCCGAGCGGGGTTCTTGCTTATTTGTGAACGAAATTAACCAACCGATCAGGGACGACGATCACTTTGACAATTTCCTTTCCATGGAGCAAGTCATTGATCTTTTCATCGTCCCGGGCCAATTTTTCCAGTGCGTCCCGGCTGAGTCCTCGGGCGACCTGCATTTTCGAGCGCAGTTTCCCACGGATCTGAA
>JBGTDM010000185.1:0-13327 GCA_041748315.1 Pirellulaceae bacterium | reverse complement strand
GTCATTGAACACCATCGCCATCCCTCAAAAAATCCCGCCCTGGGCGGCTCGACAAGCAGAACCAACAGCAAAATACCTCATTCAGAAAATATTTTTCGCATTTTCCAATTGACTAAATTTAAGACCGTCGCTGACACCTTTGTTCTGACACCTTTGTTCCAGTGGAGCCGAGGGGACTTGAACCCCTGACCTTCTGGCTGCCAGCCAGACGCTCTCCCAACTGAGCTACGACCCCGGTTTTGAACCTAGCAAGTCGTCCATTCGGCAAACGACGACCGTTCGACTATCATTTTCTCCAAACGAGACTTTCTGTCAAGCCACAAGGTCACTGGATGACGGCCAAGTCACATTTCCATTCAAAACTCGCTGTACGGGGGTGATCCAAATTGGGTGATCCGTTTCGAACGTTGCAGGCAACACTCCGAGTTGCTACGGTTGTTCTCTGAACGGTATTGATGCGTCAACCAAACTCTGTTGACGACGGCATCTCGTACAACAGCGCGCCGCGCTGGCTTGTTTTGCGGGGCAATTACGATAACTTGAACAGAAGATGTTGGTTTTAATTTAGAAGGACTTTGATGCTCACCCTAATCACTCGTTGGTGTCGCTATGGTTGGTTGCCTATCGTTTCGATTTGCGCCCTTACGACTCAGACTGATGAGCGAAAGCCAGATCCAATTCATGCCGAAATCGCTTTTGCCAAACCAAATTTCGTGGTGCTATTTCTGGACGACGCAGGCTATGGCGATTTCGGATGTTTCGGTCACCCTACGATTCGGACTCCCAACATCGATCGCATGGCAAGCGAAGGGATGAAGCTCACACAATTCTATTCGGCGTCGCCGGCGTGTACCGCCAGTCGTTATGGCTTGATGACCGGAAGGTATCCAATACGCTCCGGCTTCCCCTGGGTCTTAACTCCGGACTCGAAACGAGGAATCCACGATAACGAAATCACGCTGGCCGAGGTCCTTCGCGCGACAGGGTACGCCACGGGTTGTTTTGGCAAATGGCATTTAGGTCATCACGTTGAATTCCTGCCACTCCAAAATGGCTTTGACGAGTACTATGGGCTCCCGTATTCCAACGACATGCAAGCCCCCCGTTTTCGGGAGCTCCCATTGATTGAAGGGAACGAGACGATCCAGCTGGAGCCGGATCAGGGCGAGTTGACACGTCGTTACACCACTCGAGCGATCGAGTTCATTGAGCGTAACCAGGACAAACCGTTCTTTCTGTATCTCCCCTATGCGATGCCTCATCTGCCGTTATTTGCAAGCGACCGATTTTCCGGTCAATCGGCTCGGGGTCTGTATGGCGACGTGATTGAAGAGATCGATTGGAGCGTGGGTGAGATCATGCGGGCGCTGCGCGAATTGAACCTTGATGAAAACACGCTGGTGATATTGACCAGCGACAACGGGCCCTGGATTATCAAACACCTTCAGGGGGGTTCATCAGGGTTGTTCCGCGACGGCAAGGGGAGTACTTGGGAAGGAGGCGTACGAGTCCCCTGTATCGCTTGGTGGCCAGGCAGGATCAAGTCCAATTCGAGTTGCCTGGAAGTCACCGCAGCGATCGATTTGTTGCCCACGTTTGTTACGTTGGCTGGCGGCGACATACCCACCGATCGTTCGATCGACGGACGCGACCTGTCGGGACTGCTAACGGGAGGTGCCGTCGACCACGTGCGGGAATCGCTCTTTTTCTTCGGCCCCAATAATCAGCTTCACGCAGTTCGGGCGGGTCCATGGAAATTACACGTGAAGACATCCAGTCAAACCGGCCAAAAATACTTTAGTGGCAAAGTACCGCTGTTGTTTAACCTGGATCATGACCCAAGTGAACAGCACGATCTGACAGAACAACATCCAGAGCTTGTAACAGAATTACTCGATTTGATCGAGCAGTTTCAAGAGCAACTTCGCCTCGAACCGCCGTTTTGGAACGACATTCCAAACGTTCCTGACCAGCACCATCCGGAATGAACGACGCGAAGCATCGTGAAACTTATTGCTTGGAGTCATCAATGTTGCAGGTCAACAAGCTTCACAAAGGCCGCAATTCGGCAAGTGAAAATAACAATTCCTGGTTTCTATGCAAACTCACAACAACTCCAGATCGCTCTCTGCTCGAGGTAAGTCCGAGATGGATTCAAGACCAAACAGATCAAGGAATCGATCGGTTGTTTTGTAAAGCCTGGTTCGTCTCTGAGTCGATTCGGAAATGACCTCCAGCAGCTGACGTTTAACAAGCTGGTTCAAGATTGCACCGCTGGGACGAGTCCTCAAATTGTCGACGTCCTCGGCGGAGACCGGCTGGTTGTAGGCGACAATACTCAAAACGTCAATCGCAGACTGATTGAGTTTGGCTAATCGTACCTGTCCATAAAACTGTTGGCGGATCGGTTCGAATTCGGCGACAAGAGCCAGTTGCAAATCGTGTTGATCCGAATTGATCCGGTAGGCAGCTTGTTGTTGTTCATAGTCTCGGTTGAGTTCTTTGACGAGGTCATGGATCTCTTTCGCGGAGACATCTCGCATCATCGAGGCAATCTTGCGACTGGTAAGCTTAACGCCATCCGGCGAGCCCATGAACAGGATCGCTTCGAGAATTGTTTTAGGCGAAAGCTCGCAAGCCGCATTGTCGGCATCGGCCACATCGCGAGGATCATCGACAGCCGGAATCATCGGATCTGAGCCTGCCATCGATGGTTTCGGTTTCAAACCGACGGCCTCCGCGTAAGCTCGACCTAAATCGTCGAGTGAGAACTCAATCAATACATCATCTGAATCGGAATTTTCGATGATCGCTTCCCCTTCATCGCCATGTGTCGCGTCATCATCGGCTCGGTCGCTTCGCGATTCGGAGTCAACGTCCATTTCGGGGGGGTGATCGGATTCAACGGATTGGTCATCAGTCATACACTTAGCTTATGCGAAAGATGGGAACTCTGACAAGTTCCTTGGTGCTCTGATTGCAGCCATTGGCCTCCTGGTAAAATCGGTTGAACCCAAATCAAGGGGAGCGAACCGGAGTGCCCTTGCGGTTGACAACCCGCCAGCGATATTGGAAACGCCCATTTCGATCAAAGCATTCTATTGCGGAACTGGGTAAACTATGTCGTGACCGGTTGCCGCTGAGCCGAAGAGTTCAATTCCCATGTCGTGCCGGGGGTGCAAGGGTTAATTTCCCAAGTGGATTCGAATGTAAAGTAGATGGCACCGGGTGAAGTTACAATATCATTATCATTGCGGAAATCTAGAATTCTTAAGCCGAGGAGAAAAATGAAGTCCAAGCTGGTCTTGTTGAGTCTGTGTCGTTGTTTATTGGGGTGCTGCTTGCTGGGGTTTCTCCAGCCCTTGGTGGCTCAACAGTCGCTGGCCACGTCGGCGAAAAATATGATTGCGACGGTCCACCCACTAGCCACAAGGGCAGGGCTGACGACATTCGAAGAGGGGGGGAATGCGATTGATGCGGCGATTGCAGCCGGTCTGACACTGGGTGTCGTCGATGGGTTTAATTCAGGAATTGGCGGTGGTTGTTTTATTTTGATCCGAACCGCCGCTGGGGAGGTTGTTGCAATCGATGGACGCGAGATGGCTCCTGCGTCAGCTCATCGCGATATGTATCTACGCGACGGTAAGCCAGATACCTCGTTGAGTCAAACCGGACCATTAGCAATTGGCGTTCCCGGCGCGCTGGCCGCCTATAATCAAGCGGTAACCGAATATGGCCAATTGCAATTCAAGCAACTCATTCAACCTGCTGCTAAAATCGCTGGCGAGGGATTTACCGTTGGCGATCTGTATGCCGGACGGGTTGCCAGTGTTGCCGAACATCTAAGCCGGTTTTCTGGTTCCGCAGAAATTTTACTACGCACGGATGGTAGCCCCATTGGCAGCGGAGATCGACTTGTACAAACCGATCTCGCGCGAACGTATCAAATGATTGGTGAGAAAGGCCCGGATTATTTTTATCGCGGCGAGTTCGCTCAAACCGTGGCGAAGTGGATGAAGGAGAATGGAGGTCTCATCGACGAAAAAGATTTTGTAAACTACACCACAAAAAAGCGTGAACCGATCGTATCTGAGTATCGGGGGGTACAAATAATTGGTTTCCCACCACCAAGTTCTGGAGGTGTACATGTTGCACAAATTCTAAATATTTTGAGTCAGTTTGATCTGGCCGAACTTTATTCCCAAGATCAATCCGCGTTTTACCACGTAATCGCCGAAGCGATGAAGTTGGGTTTTGCCGATCGCGCGTATTGGCTAGGGGATCCTGATTTCGCGAATGTTCCCCGAGGGTTGATTGATGTCGAATATGCCAGAACATTGGCGGGCAAGATCAATCCAGCAAAGGCAATTCAAGTACCTGCACATGGAATTCCGCCCGATGCCGAGACTCGTTTTTTTGAGAAGCATACGACGCATATCAGTGCTGCCGATGGGGACGGCAATTTTGTGGCGATTACCACAACCGTCAATACGACGTTTGGCTCGAAAGTGATTGTCCCCAAAACGGGTGTCATCCTGAATAACCAGATGGACGATTTCTCGATCTCGCCTGGAACGCCAAATGCATTTGGATTGATGGGCAGCGACGCGAATTCGATCGCACCAGGTAAACGTCCTCTCTCCAGCATGAGCCCCACCATTGTCCTCAAGGATGGGCAACCGGTAATGTCGGTGGGTGCGGCTGGTGGGCCACGCATCATTACTCAAGTTGTGCACGCGATAGTCCATTATTTCGATCTGGGGATGGAAATCGACGAAGCGGTCGCTGCGCCACGAATTCACCACCAATGGTCCCCCAATCGGTTATACTTGGAGCAAAAGTTCGGTGAAGCCATGGCGAGGGAGCTTCAGCAGCTGGGACACGAAACAAACCTCACCACAACGGCCGGTGTCATGCAAGCGATTGTGTTTGATGTTGAGTCCGGATTATTTAAGGGAACGGCCGACCCTCGAGCTCGTGGGGTGGCAGCGGGACAATAGCCGAAACATAACATTTGTTTGACGAGTCAATAATGATCAAGCCTGTTTTGTTGCACCTTGTGCTGTTGCTGCTGTTGAGCGAACCGTGGTGGCAGACACTGGCAGCGGTCTCCGTGCACACAACGACATTAATACATTGCGGTAACCTCGTCGACCCCGATTCGAATCGGCGCGAACTTGAAAATGAAGCTGGCGATCGAGAAGGTGCGGTGCGAGAGGGAAGACAACTCCTTTTGAATCAGCGTTTTCTTCCTGCAGATTTTCATCAATCAACTTTTGACGAGCTATGGAGAGATTGGCCAGAACCGTTGCGAACTCAAGCCCATAGCGCCAGCGCTGAAGAGCGATTGGCACTTGCTTTTACCCGGTACGGCTTCACGCCTCGAACCGACGAGCCGACCAAGCCACTGCAGTTTGTCGTCGACGAACAGGGATACTGGGCCATGAGTTGTTTCGCCTGCCATGGTGGAAAGGTTGCCGGCACGACAATTGAGGGGTTGCCAAACTCGCACATCGCCCTGGAAACGCTGTATGAGGACTTACGAGCCACCAAGCGACGGTTGAAGATACCTCTAAACCAAATGGATATCGGTGCGCTGGCGGTTCCGATGGGAACGAGTCGCGGGACAACCAATGCCGTCGTGTTTGGCATCGCATTGATGGCGTATCGAGATAAGGATTTAAATTTCCTACCGTTCCGCCTCCCCCGCCCGACGATCATTCATCATGACATGGATACGCCAGCATGGTGGAATGTTAGCAAACGAAACCGGTTGTATATCGATGGGTTCGTGGAAAAAGACCCGCGGGCTTTAATCCCGTTTGTTATGGACCAACGAACCCGTGGCAAGACGCTTCGCGGTTGGGAAAGCGAATTCGAGAAGATTTATCAATACATCGAATCACTCACCCCACCCAGGTATCCTTACGAAATCGATGAAGCCTTGGCGGCCAAGGGACAACACCTCTTTGCACAGAATTGTGCAGAGTGTCACGGCACGTATGACGAACACCCGACGTATCCGGGGAGAATTGTCGAGATCGATGTGGTCGGTACAGATCGAGTGCGCTTGGACGCCTTAACTGAACAGGATCGACTCGCCTATCACGAAAGTTGGTATGCCCGATATGGAGAGTCGGAAACGACGATATCTCCTACCGGTTACCAGGCGCCCCCGCTGGACGGAATTTGGGCCACGGCTCCCTATTTCCACAATGGCAGCGTACCCACGCTTCGCCAAGTGATTGTTCCCGGCGAGCGTCCACTGATCTGGAAGCGATCGGAACATGGCTACGATACAAAACGGGTCGGACTTGAATTCGAGTCATTCACCGAAATACCGAATGACGCTTCCCGCCCCGATTTAATTAGAGAATATTTTGATACAACTCGGCGAGGCAAATCTTCCTCGGGTCATGACTTTGGCGCTCACCTCTCTGAGTCTGACGTAACAGCATTGTTGGAATACTTGAAGTCGTTATAGAACCTCCAGTTTAACACGGGTAAAACCTTTGTCGGTCGATAACACTTCGTTCGTGATCAAGCGTTACCCCGTTTTGCTGATCTTGGTGATTTAGGGTACCAAATGACAGCCTACGAGGGAGCCGATTTCCTGGTCAAATGTTTGGACTTTACGGTCTAAATTGTCGCTAAACGCGATCGAATTCTCGACGAGAACTCCAGCACCGATTATCATAGACCGTTTGATAAATCGCTGTGTGGTTCAGTACTGATACTCGTTGTCAACTTTGACCATTGACGAGCGCGATTTTGATTCAAGATGGAATGGCGCCAGGCATTGCACGCGTCTGAAACACAACTAACGGGAAAGTTATCGATGAGAGCAACCGTTCTTAAAGCAAGTTCAGATCATCAGCTTATTCAAATCCGATGGGTCTTGGTGATGACGTTGACGTTGTTGTTCACGCTTCTTTGCGGGATTTCGTTGGTCGGGCAGCAATTGCGAACTCAGGATTTACCTGGTCGCGAGTTTGTTGATTACGCGACAAGGGTTCTTGACGATACACGCCCCTCCGAATCGATTCGCGATCTGTATTGGGATGAGCAGGCGGGCATCTTGTATTTTACTCGACTTGGATCAGGCTCAGACAACGAGCGCGAGCGACTGCAGATTACTTTGGCGAACGGCGAATGTACAGCAGCCGAGGATAAGTCCAACCGCGACGCTGAGTCGACCGCTCCGCAGCGACGTGAGCCTCGCGTCGGTCGCGCACAACAGCGTACGAGCCTTGATTCACCTGATGGGAATTGGCGAGCCGTCTATCGCAACTTCAATGTCACGTTGGAACCCGTGGAGCAATCGGACGATGCTCTTCCGATTCAAGTGACGACGCGTGGCGACGGGAAATTCCGCTACGGTACGGCGTGCTGGGTCTATGGCGAGGAGTTGGACCAGAATGACGCGATGTGGTTCTCACCCGATAGCAAAAAATTGGCCTTTTATGAAATCGACGAACGGCACATGCAGACGTACTATCTGACACACGGAAACACGGATGACTACACTCGACTGCATACCGAACAGTATCCCAAAGCGGGCTCGCCTAACCCGCATGTACGTTTGATGCTTTATGATATTGCAACTCGCACGACAACGCCTGTGGAGACTGAAGGCCCGAAAGATACGTATGTGTACAATATCAGGTTTTCGCCCAAGGGTGATGAACTGATATTTAGTCGCACCAATCGATGGCAGAATCGGTTGGATGTCATGGCAGCCGACGCCGAGACGGGGGCAACTCGGATCATAGTTTCCGAGGAGCAAGCAACCTGGCAGCGTAACCGACCGATGATGCGTTTTCTGGCAGATGGCGAGCGGTTTATTTGGGAAACCGAACGCACCGGTTGGAAACACTTCGAACTGAGACACATTGACGGTCAACAACTAAATCCATTGACTGACATTGGTGACTATCCGTGCGAACGCGTGCTGGAGGTTGATGAGGCGGCGGGTTGGATGTATTACTCGGCGTTTAGTGACGACCATCCACTTAACAGTCAGTTGCATCGAGTGGCACTCGATGGGAATGCGCATTCGAAATTGACTCAGGGTCCCTTTACGTACCAGTTCAACGGAGTCTCTCCGGATCACCAATATTTTGTCTGCAGGTTTGAAGCGATTGATCATCCTCCAGTCTATGCGTTGTTTGATATGGAGGGAAACGAAATCTCCAAGTTAGCCCACAATTCACGCGAGGCTGCCGCGGCGGCTGGCGTTGAACCGGCTGAACTCTTTTCGTTTCTGGCGAACGATGGGACCACCCTGATTTACGGGACACTGCAAAAGCCAATTCATTTTGATAGTAGCAAAAAGTATCCGTTATTGATCAGTGTCTATGGTGGACCTGCGTCAACGGGTGTTACCAATCGCTATTCACACGGCGATTCACTCTGCCAATACGGATTCCTGGTCGCAAAAATCGGCAATCGCGGGACGGTCAATCGGGGCAAGGATTTCGAAAGCGCCAACTATTTGCAATTGGGGATCGTCGATATGGATGATCAGGCCGATGGCGTTGCCTATCTTGCTCAACGGGAATATATCGATGAATCTCGGGTCGGCATATTCGGAACATCCTATGGTGGCTACCTGTCTGCATTGGCATTATTGCGTTACCCAGATCGATTCCATGTTGCCGTCGCCGGCGCACCAGTGACGGACTGGAAAAATTATGACACGATTTACACAGAGCGATACATGAAGACACCGCAAGAGAATCCAGACGGCTATCGAATTGGATCATGCCTGGAGTATATCGACAATTTGCAGGGCAAGCTGTTATTGATGCACGGACTGGTTGACGACAACGTGCATCCCTCCAATGTGTGGCAACTTGCTGACCGGCTGCAGGTTGCTGGAAAACGATTTGACATGATGATTTATCCAAACAGTGCGCACGGCGGATTTACGAACTCCCAGGCACTTCGAATGGACTACTTCATCCGGCATCTCGAGGCGACTCCGGTCCCTTTGCCAATTCCAGTCGACTCGACCGCTTCGAGTGGGAATGATTCGCGAGAATGAATATTTCGAAAGTTGAAATGGGATGTGTAAACGAACTACCTTAACGGCCCTTGTATTGATTTACTGTTGTTGTGGGTCAGTCGTCGAGTTAACCACCGATGTTTTAGCGGCGGCGAATGATGCAATCGCCCAGGATTCCGAGGAATCGACCGAGTCCAATTTCGTCGAAGAACAGGCTGGCTTGTCACCAAACAGCAACGATCAGGCGTCAGCAGAAGATCCTCTGGCTGAAATTCTGGCGGGTCATTCTTATCATGGCGACGCATTCAATGAAGGGCCCCGACAACGCGGGTATTTGATGGGTGGGACGGGTCAAGTCAATTTTCCAGTGACCACTCATTCCGCGGAAGCTCAAGCCTTTATTCATCAGGGTGTTGGGCAGTTGCACGGTTTTTGGGATCTGGAGGCTGAGCGATCATTTCGGCAAGCGGCGGCCTTGGATGAGGATTGTGCGATGGCCTATTGGGGAGCGGCCCTCGCATCCTTACTGCACCCCGAGCGGGCCAAGGGGTTTATTGCCAAGGCGGTCGAACTCAAGAAGCAGGTGACTCGGCGGGAGCAAATGTACATCGATGCGCTTGACAAATACCTGATGGATAAGCCGGAAAAAAAGAGCGATCGTGCGGAACAATATATCAAAGATCTTGAGACTCTATCTCTTGAATTTCCCGACGATCTGGAGTCCAAAGCATTTATTGCCCATCGCATTTGGCAGAATAGTCGCGAGGGGGTAAAAATTTCCAGTTATCTTGCCGCCGATGCATTAATACGAGAGATCCTCCAAGCCAATCCTCTGCATCCGGCACATCACTATATGATTCACCTGTGGGATTACCGTCACGCGGAAAAGGCACTGGAATCCGCCGCGCGATGTGGAGTTTCTGCACCGAACATCGCTCATATGTGGCATATGCCGGGACATATCTACTCGCGGCTCCATCGCTACGAAGATGCGATTTACCACCAAGAAGCATCGGCTCGTGTCGATCATGCGCATATGATTCGTGATCGAGTGATGCCCGATGAAATTCACAATTACGCACATAACAATGAATGGTTGATTCGTAATCTACTGTTCGTTGGTCGAGTCAGTGATGCTGTGAGTTTGGCAGAAAACATGATCAGCTTACCCTGCCACCCGAAATACAACACACTGCAAAAGCAGTCGAAAAGTGCCAGCCATGGCCGACGCAGGATGTTACAGGCACTGAGTCTGTACCAATTGTATGATCAGACCATCGAGTATTGTCATGGGTCGATCTTACCGTTGACGGAAATCGACGAAGAGCAACTTCGTCGGGACCGCTGGCTGGCCTGTTCCGCCGTGATGACTGGAGATGATGAAATCCAGCATGCCGCAATTGGAAGGATTCAACGAATGCTGGCTGAGCACCAACGGATTGTCGACGAAGCCGATGCGTTAATTGCGGATTGCAACTCGCTGCTCAATCGACATGAATCACTCCCTCTGCGTCCGTCGATTTCCAGGTTAAATGAAGCTGAGGCGGCGGAGAAGAAAAAAGAAGCAACGAAGTCAATATCACAATCCTCTGCAATTGTGAAACGTGCTGAGAACTCGATCCATGCGGTCTCCGGATACGATGCGTTTCGGAAAAACGATTTTGTTGGGGCCCACAAGCTGCTGAAAAAAGCGGGAGATGAAGACAAAAGCTGGCTCGCCGAAATCCTGTTTCTCGCGGGCGAGCGCGACAAGGCGTTGAAGGAAATCGACGAACAAGTTAAAAAACGCCCGCAGGAGGTTGTCCCACTTGCTCGGCAAATCTATCTGCATGCACAAGCAGCCGACATGCCGGCCGTGAAACAAGCTTTCGAGAATCTGCGTAATTCCTCCACCATGATCGAGGTTTCCCATCCCCTCTTTGCCAGGCTGAATCCCTTGGCCATCGAAGCAGGATTCGGAATCGATTGGGTCAAACCACAACGTGTCCGTCCAGACGTCCTCTATCGTCCGCGCCTGGATGACTTGGGGCCACTGACCTGGTCTCCGGCGACTGCTCCCGAATGGCAGCTTCTAACACCAGAAGGGACGCTGATCGGCTCCAGTGATTTTCAACGACAGGCATACTTGGTGATCTTCTATCTTGGTCACGGATGTTTGCACTGCGCCGAGCAACTTCAGGCATTTGGACCGGCCTATGATCAGTTCAAACAATCCGGAATCGAAATCCTTGCAATCAGCACCGACGATGACAACGGACTGCTACGCTCACTTGAAGATTACGGTGGCGATATGCCGATTCGACTGTTGTCAAACGAAGACCACACCGTATTCAAAGCCTTCCGCGCATTCGATGACTTTGAGAATCAGCCTCTTCATGGCACATTTCTAATCGACGCCGAGGGGAAGATTCGCTGGCAGGATATCGGCTATGAACCCTTTATGGATCACGGGTTCTTACGCAGTGAAGTAACACGCCTGCTGAAGCAGGAGACGCCAAATAGACGATCGTCACAACTAACGCTGAACGATTGAGAATATCAATAGCGAGGCAGCATGAAACGCAGTGCCGCTGTTGTCGGTCCGACTCCGCCTTTTATCGCCTGGTCGATTCGGCATCCGTGTGCTTTAAAGGCTGACATCGATCCGCACAATCCACAGTCAATCGAGCGCTCGCTTCGAGCGTTGCGAGATGCAGGTGAGAGTATCGCCACTGGCCGACAGATTGAAGGCCTGGCATTTCAAGCGATTCTGGATGTCGATGGTCCAGTGCGTGTCGCCAGTATTGCGGAAGTCTCCGCGCCGTTTGGCGGATGGTCCGCCGTCATCGATTGTTGTAACGGGTGTGTAGCAAACTTAAATTCGACGGGTCAAGTCGCCAACTGTTTTGGCTGGCTTTCGCAGGAAGAAAAAGGCATCGAGTGGTTGAACCGGCCAAGCTCTGAACCGGTTGCAACGCGCGGGCAGATACTGAACGCCGCAGAAATCGAGCGACAAGTGTGTGGTATCGGCTTTCACGTTACCGACCCGTTGTGGTACGGGCTATGGATAAAATCCGAAGTGTCGGCAAATCAGTTTGCCTCGTTGCTGTCGCTTTTTGAACAACACACGGTTGCGAATCAGAAACCTTGTGCAGTCAGCCAATTTGTGGACGCATTGCGTGTCTGTGCAAGCCATGAGATGATATTAGATATCCGCTCGTTTCCGTCGGGGTTTTCTAACGGAATCACTTGGACGCTCGGCCCACACTGTCCCGACTGTAAAGCTGCGATGCCTCCACTCGCCAAGGGATGCAAAGTGTGTTTGAGAAGCGGGTCCCCCCATCCACCGATCAAAAGAAAGGTGCGCGGCCACCGACCCTTTGTTGATCTCGATCAGCGGTATGAACAAACAGAGGCGTTACGACTACGAGCGCTAATTGAGGAAAAGGTTAAATCGTTTGAATAACGTGAATTTCGATGCCTCGTTGCGAACGCTACAGCGGTTATCGGTTTCCGGAATTATTGCCGGGGCTTTGGCTGCCATCGGCTATACGCTCGCGTCGACCTTGTTGCGCGAGTTATCCAAAACAGTCGATCCAGCTTGGGTTGCTACGATCAAGGCGGCGACGACAACCATCATTTTTGTCCCGTTGCTGTTTTATTATCGATACCATGAACGAAAGTTGCTGCCCCCAATTAAATCTTTGCTCGGATTAATAGGTGCGGGTGTTCTGGTTCAATTGGCAGGGAACTTGGCATTTCAATGGGCATTGGGGCAAATCGGATTGGCATTGGTCGTGCCGCTCACCATGGGTGTCATGGTCGTCTGCTCGGCGGTTGGAGGCCGTATCATCCTCAAAGAACAAGTCGCTCCGGCGTTGGCGATCTCGCTGTTAATTCTAATTGTGTCGGTGGTACTCCTGAGCCTGGGGGGGCAACGTGCCGGTGAAGCGATCGGCCAGATCTCCGAGCCAGGAGTTTGGATGTTGGCAGGATTGGCTGCGTGTCTGGCCGGCGTCTCGTTCGCGGTGTTGGGAATTTCAATTCGAACCGCGATGAAATCTCCGATTCCACCGGCGACCCCCATGGCAATCGTAGGAGTTTGCGGCTTGGTTGTGCTGGGTAGTATCAGTTTTGGAAATCATGGATGGGAGTTGGTCCAACAGACCACTCCACGTGCCTGGGTGTTGATGTGGAGTGCCGGATTATGTAATTCAGCGGCGTTCTTAGCGCTGACGTTTGCATTAAGACGTCTACCCGTCATCTATGTGAATGCCATCAATGTCTCTCAGGTTGCGTTGGCTGCGATGATTGGAGTTCTGGTGTTTTATGAACCGATCA
>JBGTDM010000184.1:0-6061 GCA_041748315.1 Pirellulaceae bacterium | reverse complement strand
CTCATTGAAGAAAACCTGACCGAAAAAGTTTCTGATCGCATTGCCATATTCGCTAAGCAACGCCTCATCATCCTTAACTTCCCGAGCCAACTCTGCGGATCGCAAGTACCGTTTTCGAGCTACTTCGTCCTCCCCGTCACTTGACGCCATCATGCCTGCTTGTTGATACAAACCAGCAAGGTTCAACCTCCATTCGGAATCCTTGGGATCGGCTTTGATAACTTGTTCCAGCAAGTCCATCGCTTCTTCAAAGTCACCCGATTGCAATGCGCGTTCTGCTTTCGTCTTAAGCTCGTCCACGTCAACTTCTTGATCTTGAGTCTTCGCGGCGTCTGATTCATCCTGCGCGTGGGTTGAAAGCGCCGAAGCACCCACAAGGATTGGCGAAAAGGCCAGAATCAATATCAATGGAATTAACCGATGCATTCGAATTTTCATGTGAGGTCCAATTCTCAAAACTAAAAAATAAGTTGT
The DNA here is from genome assembly GCA_041748315.1 of Pirellulaceae bacterium. GTDB lineage: Bacteria > Planctomycetota > Planctomycetia > Pirellulales > Pirellulaceae > CALMEE01. Next base: position 5,587 of record JBGTDM010000184.1, on the reverse strand, counting down.
GGCAACAATCCACACTCGCTACCATCGCGAACCGTCCGACTGTTTCCAGAAGTATGTTAAGTCTTCGAGCGTAAGTTTACTCCGTCAAGTGCGTGTTTGCTACAGGCGGACCTGTTCCACCGGGATTTGAAGCTCTTGGCAAGGTTTCATGTTCATATTCCACACGGATTGAATGCTCGAAACACCTTCGTCACCGCGTTAAATTCCATTCTTTTAAAGTGCCTTTCTTAACACAAAACTTGCTTGGCGCGACATTGTATTGGGACACCAACGACCGACTGGCTGAATTTTTGGATCGAAACCACCAATCAACGACCGTGGTTCATCCTGCTTCGTTACGGTTGATCATGGATTTGAACTGACCCAGTGAGCGTGAACCAAGTCTTCAGTTCGATTCAGCGTCGCGAAGTTTCGACTCTGAGGGAGCGGTCCCGCCTTTTGAACTTCCATTTGAATCGTGAAGATGCTGCTCAATTTCAGTCAATTTGACCTCCTTGTCGTCATGCACCGAAGGTCCAATCAATTCAACTAATTGTTTTCGGTCAACCTCTTCATCTTCAAGCAATTTCTGAGTGACTAAATCAAGTTGTTGCCGATGGTCCGAGAGCAAATTCAATGATTTCTGTGACGCATCGACCAGAATCTTATTGACCTCTTCATCGATCACTTCCATCGTGTGCTCGCTGAAATGTCGATGTTGTGACATCTCGCGCCCCAGGAACGGATCCTCCTCGGTCATCTTGTAGCTAACGGGGCCGAGACGTTCGCTCATGCCCCAGTGTGTGACCATTTTCCGAGCCAACGAGGTGGCGCGTTCCAGATCATTTTCGGCGCCGATGGTCACCTCTTTATAAATCAGCCGTTCTGCGGCCCGACCGGAAAGCAGCACAACCAATTGGTCTTTAATTTCGTTTTCGGACATATTCAGACGATCTTCGTCGGGGATCATCTGCGTCACGCCGAGCGCCTGACCCCGTGGAATAATGGTGACCTTGTGCACTGGATAGGCTCCCTTTAGAAACCAGGCAGCAATCGTGTGTCCCGCTTCATGATACGCAGTTCGGTTCTTTTCCAATGGATTCATGACCTCTTCGCGTTTCGCTCCCATCAAGACCTTGTCATGAGCATAGTAGAAATCGACCATTTCAACTCTGGTTTTATCGTGACGGGCAGCCCATAACGCAGCTTCATTCACCATGTTTTGAATGTCAGCTCCGGTCATTCCGGTTGTTGCAGCAGCCAAAACTTTTAAATCGACATCATCCGCAAGCGGCACATTGCGCACATGCACCTTGAAAATCTCGTATCGTCCCTTTTGCGTCGGACGACTTACCGTCACGTGACGATCAAACCGTCCCGGGCGGAGAAGTGCCGGATCGAGCACATCGGGCCGGTTGGTTGCGGCCAGGATGATGACCGAATCCGACTTGGTAAATCCATCCATTTCGCCGAGAATCTGGTTCAGTGTTTGTTCTCGCTCGTCGTGACCTCCACCTAAGCCGGCACCGCGTTGACGTCCAACGGCATCGATTTCGTCAATAAAGATTATCGCTGGCGCCTGTGCCTTCGCGGTGTTGAACAAGTCGCGAACACGCGAAGCACCGACGCCAACAAACATTTGAATGAACTCACTACCATTGACACTGAAGTACGGGACGTTGGCCTCGCCTGCCACGGCTCGTGCAAGGAGTGTCTTACCGGTTCCGGGAGGACCGACCAGCAAAACACCTTTTGGAACACGCCCCCCCAGCTTTTGGAACTTCTCTGGTTCGCGCAAAAACTCGACAATCTCGTTAAGATCAGCCTTAACACCCTCCAACCCCGCGACGTCTTTAAACGTGATTGGTTCATCTAAAGCCTCATACCGTTTCGCTGGGCTCCGCGAAAAATTGGAGAGGAACCCGCCGCCACCCAGCATCTGATTCTGGGCGCGGCGCATCGAAAAGAACATGAATGCCAGAATGCCGATCGTAAAAAGAATGAGCATCATCGTGTAGATGGCGGCCATACTCGATTCGGGCAACACTTCACGGCGAACATTGTGTTTATCCAATAGGGCAATCAGGCGATCCCGTTGATTCGACTCTGTTGGCTCGATGTATGCTATAAAATTTCGTTGCAATCGCTCACTTGGTTTAGGCATTTGTAAAGTGCCACTATTGTCATAAAAGGGCTCTTTAGGAGGCCGAACAATAAAACTCCCTTCAGCTCGGCGTTCGCCGAGTGAGATTTTTTGAATATTGGTGCCGCGGATTGGGTCACCATTTTCATCCGGCAAAACCTGACCATTGTAGTCTTTGCCTTCGATCAGATTTTCGAGGTAGGAGATGGAAATCAAGGAACTTGCCGAGCCAAAAATCGACGTCCATAACCAAGTGGCCAGAATAGCGACTAACAGCACAAAGATCCAAAAATTAATTCCGCGCAAGAAGGGACGGCTGGGTTGATCGTTTGGGTTCTCGTCCCGTGGACCTTTAGACATGGGGTTTCCTCGCGACCGCCGTCGCGGCCTTTGATTTTTCATTTACAACAAAAACAGGTTGACCACGATCCGTTCAGTGGCTTCAATCCTACCGCCCGACGGCAGCACAATCGCAACTTGGGGTATGCTTCCAGAAACGCGTCGAGGAGTCACTTTCGCCCGGACGTGTCTGGGAAATCGGGCCCAAAACCCGAATCTCCCCCTGATAGCTTGCCCTGATCCTGGACAACTCCACGGATCAAATCGGTCTAAAACAATAATAGGGCCAATCAGACCCCGTTTACGTTTGCGTAATTCTAGCTTATCGACTTCGCTTTGACGATGCGGGAGATAGAATATACGCACGCCGCATCCAAGAAATAGTGCATTTTTCCGGGTTGGTTGGATATGCGACCCAACAATCTCCTTCGATGTACCCGGTTGGTGCGTTACAAACACTTAGTTTGAGGTTCCGCTGGCCAACGGAATCATCGCCGTCTTTCATGTTCGACAATCGGATCGACGCCATGAAATTGAGCTAGTCCAACTCCAATCCAACCGGCTCGCACTTCGCCAAAAGCAATTTGAGTTTGGGCGAAATTGGACTTGAACCAAGTCGGTCCAGACGATTCCAAAATCGCTCTTCCGATTCACCGTCAACACGAAGTAGATCCGGCTCGATAGAAGCCAGCCAATTCAAATTGACCTGCAAGCCGATCTCTCGAGCACGGATGAGATCACTGATGGCAGACTCGTCGTCCATGTTACGGATTCTGCAAACCGTCTTCAACCGATACCCCGCTGAGAGCAGATGCCAAGTCCAAAAGAATGAGGGTGTCTGCTCTTCGGACGCAAACGGAATTTTCAGCTCCATGCCCTGCACTGAACGTTCGGTAGGCCGAGGTTCCTTCTTCGCCAATTCGTCACAATGAGAACCGTCCAGGAAATCCGTTGGAGTCGGCACTTCAACCGGGATTTCACGCTCGGACAGGCTATTCTCCTCGGTCCGCTGCGCGCTCAAATGCCTTTCGACGTCAGATGTCGAAACGATTCCTTCGTAATCGGTTGGCTCCAGTGACTCACGAATGTCAAGCGCATTACCGCCTTCGATGTCGTCCTTGTTAGTCAGCGGTTGATCCTTGAACTTTGCAGAATCCGTTGGTCTGACCAGGTAAGGACTCTGTTGCGCATACAATCCGTTAAGCTGTTTCCGCAATGGATCGCCCAAAATAGCGGCAAAATCTGGAAACTGTTTTCCCTGAATCACCTGACGTCCCAACTCCGTCGGCTTGATCACTGGACGAAATTTTTGAATGTCCTCCTGGACCAGCAACCTGGCGGTTACGAGTGTATCGATCAAATGAACTACTTCATCTTGTTTCAGTCCTTGTAACAGGCCAAACGTACTCAATTTATTGAATCCTAGCTGCCGGATTTTTTTTGCTTGCGAACCGGTCAGCATCTGAGCGATCAAATTTTTCCCTGCTTTGCCGGCAACGCGCACGGCACCACTGATCGTCACTTGGACGACGTATAAACTTCCACGGTCCGCTGAGTCGAATTCGTTCACCGAAAGCGATATGCGAGAGCGGCAATTGTCGCACATGCCGCATGTGGTCCTGTCCGGGTCGCCAAAGTATTTCAAAATCGCAGCTTGTCGGCATTCGATTGTCCTTGCCAACCCGATGATTTGATCAAGACGCGTGTATTCAGCTGCCTTGCGCCGATTCAGTTCTTCGAAATCGATCTGCAATTCGGAAAAAGGGCGTTTGCGATCACGAAGGTGCACAGCCCGCCCACGAAAAGCTGGGACATAATCGATTACATCCAGTTCATTGACAGCCTTGATTGCCCTTGTCAGGGACTCGGAGGTGAGCTTGAGTTGCTTTGCCAAGTCCCCCATGTGAAAATAAACTCGCTCACCGCGTAGATCGCCTACGATTTTTTCCAAGGCACGCAACACGCGCCGCTGCACCCTCGCTTCGCGCGGCACCAGTTCAACCAACGAAGGAAGCTGGCTGTTAATCTTGATCGAAGCCAAATTCTGGGCCACATCCATGCGCTCCAGTACACCCGTTTTTTCGAGTAAATTCTCACAGACTCGAATACATTCGATCCCAATCGGCAGTTGCAGTTCGTCCTTGATTTCCTGCAACGTCATCTCGATCGGATCGATGTCATACGCGCAGAGAAAGTTGTACACGGATTCGACGACATCCGGCGACGGATACGCATTCTCAATAAAAAACTCTTGAATAAAGCGGTCACGGTAACCATGTAGCATTAGACAGTTCGAAGGCAAACCATCACGTCCGGCACGTCCGGCTTCCTGGTAATAGGCTTCAATACTGCCTGGCAAATTGTAGTGCACCACATACCGCACATCGGGTTTGTCAATTCCCATACCAAAGGCGTTGGTGGCCACGATGATTTCCGTTTTTCCCGCGATAAAACTCTCCTGGATATCTCGGCGTTCGTTTGGCTCCAACCCGGCATGATAGTAACCCACACTGCGGCGAGTCGCTTTTCGCAGCAAATCGTCAATGTGCTCACAACCTTTTCGCGTTGACGAATAAACGATTCCCGAGCCAGGATTTCGTGTTAGAAAATCAATCAGCAATCGGTCCTTTTCGACATCACTTCGCACCTCAGCCATCGCCAGCGAAAGATTTTCCCTAGCAAACCCGGTGACAAAGATTTTCGGTGATCGCAAACCCAATACGTCCACGATATCGTCGCGAACCGTTGTCGTCGCGGTGGCGGTCAGAGCAATCGTTTGAATTTCGCCCAAGCGCTGCCGAAACCGACCGATTCGAGCATAATCGGGTCGGAAGTCATGTCCCCATTGGCTGATGCAATGCGCTTCATCGATGGCCAGTAGTTGCAATCGCGATCGCTCAACTTGCTCAAAAAAAACCGCATTGCGTAATCGTTCAGGCGCAACGTAAACCAGGTTGAACTTTCCGGCAACCATGTCTTCGCACCGAGATTGCTGCTCGGTATAGGTCAACGAACTGTTGATAAAAGTGGCCGAGATATTGCGCTGAATGAGCGCATCGACCTGATCCTTCATCAACGCAATCAGTGGTGACACGACAAGCACTAACCCATTGCGAGCCAATGCAG
>JBGTDM010000183.1:0-16875 GCA_041748315.1 Pirellulaceae bacterium | reverse complement strand
CTGTTTTAATTCTTGGCGTTCCTGATCGTCCAACCGAACGATATACTTCTTTTCCATGGCAAACCTCCGTGTTGATACAAAGGTCGCAATTTTTCAAGAATTAGGGAACCCTAATTTTTAATTGGAACGAAGCACTAGTCCTACAGCGCCGGCTCGATGCAAAGCTGTAGGCCAGCCTTTCCAAGCTGACGCCGTTTACCTGGTTTGTGCCAAACAGGGAGGATTGGGTCAGCCTGGAAAGGCTGACGTACATACCTTGCGCTGTAGGACTGTTGCCTCGGTGAGCAAGTTCGCCTCAACTTGCAAACCGTCGTTGACCGTGACTGGACCATGTCAATCGTAAACGACGAACAAAACATCGATTTAAAACCGTCGCATCGCTGATGCTCCAGTAAGGGATCAACCGATCAATGCACCGTGGAGCGCGCTATATTTTAGATGGTTAGATATCAAGTTGCGGATGTAATTCGATCAGCTTCTTATATCGCTGATACGATTTCTCATAATCTGCTGCAGCAGCGGCATTCGGCTGAAACTCTTTTTTATTGGCCGGAGTCAGTTGGCTAAGATAATCGGTCCATGAAATTGCTGGTCCTTGGATGGTACGGAATCGATAGGCTGCCAAGAGGGCGGCACCCCAAGCTGTTCCCTCCGACGCGCCATCGAGCAGTGTTGTCCGGGTATTGAACACATCGGCCAACACTTGGCCCAGTTGGGGCGTCCTCGTTACTCCGCCGGTCAGCACCAATTCCTGCCGAGGAAAGCCTTGATTGTCCAAGACCTCGCTTCCCAATTTAAGGTTGAACATCGTCGCAACGAGTGCGGCCTTAACCGTATTGCCTGGTGTGGCATTCTGCGGATTAAGTCCAAAAAGCATTGCCGAGCCACCTCGATTCACTCCTAAACCAGGTTCATCATCCATAAACGGAAGAGCCAGGATTCCACCGCAATCGGCGCCGGCTTGCAGGACTTGCGGCATTACTACTGCAAATCCATCGATGGGTTCGTCACGATCCAGGTTGCCAAACATTTCGACGATCGTATTCATGTAGGTCGTGCCGTTACGGAGCCAAACCATATTGATCGGCTTCCCATCGGGAGCGCAGAAATGATCGACCGCGCGATGAACGCCATTAAATGGTCGGTCCCCAACTGAATTTGCGCAAACTGACGTTCCAAAACTTACCGAGACCATTCCGGTTTCCCCGATTAATGATCCGGCTAACGAGGCAGGCTGATCCCCCTCGGCGGCCGCCATCGGTATCCCGATTGGCAGTCCAAGCAATTGCGAGCCAGACTTAGTCAAACTCCCGGCGTCATCGCCGGCACAAACAACGTGCGGAAGCAGATTCTTTAAAGCAGGGAGGTCAGTTGAATTCGTCAACGCATCAAATTTCGTGAGCATCGCTTGGTCATAGTCCAAGGTCAACGGATCAATCGGGAACATTCCAGCAGCATCTCCGACACCCAGATTCCATTGTCCGGAAAGTTCAAACGCGAGCCAACCCGAAGGCGTCGTGATTTTAGCGACGCGAGCAGCCTTATCTGCTTGATTGCGTATGGTCCAGAGCCAACGGGCGACCGTCATACGTTTTGGGACCTTGACATTGAACAGCGACGTGAGTTCTTGCCCTTCAGGTTCGTTACGGCTATCGCACCACAATCGCGCCGGACCCAGCACCTTGGAAGTTTGATCGACAAGGACTTCACCGTGCATTTGCCCGGATATCCCGATGGACAAAACGTCGATTTCGCTATGTTCAGAAGGCAACGCTGCCCGAAGTTTTTGCATCGCCTGTTGCAAGGCATTCCGCCAATCCACTGGATTCTGCTCGTAGCAACCCTCTGGAAGATCGGCAACAAAGTCGTAAGGTGCTTCTCCCATGGCCAGGAGTTTGAGTTGTTGATCGACAAACACAATTGAAAGTCCTTGTGTGCCTGCATCTATACCTAAGTAACCAGAGGTCTTCATTGAACCAACCTTTTTTTGAATGGGCATTTAATCCTACAGCGCCGGCTCGATGCAAAGCTGTAGGCCAGCGTTTCCAGGCTGACGCCGTTTACCTGGTTTGTGCCAAACCGGGTGGATTGGGTCCGCCTGGAAAGGCTGACGTACATACCTTGCGCTGTAGGATTAATGCCACATCGTAGCAAATGTGACTTTGTTTGCACAGGATTTGGTCCCCCATCCTGCCAGGTTCGCCCGCAGCGCTTTTCATAGTTTGGCGCAAACCCGATTTTTTAGCGGCAGGCAGCGCGCCAAAACGAATCCGAATGTATCGGATGTACGGAACGGAGGATGTGAACTGCCAACACTACATGTTTGATGTCGCGATCGGGAAACATTTTCTGACAAACCCTACTTTCCTGATGAGTGAATGTTTGACAGTCAGTTTGTTTGACATAGGTTTTTGGTGTCGAGAGGATTTTGACAAATCACGACTAGCGCTTGGCGACTCAGGTCAACGTAAGAGTGATGAGTTGATGTACTCGAAACAGCATGCCTGCCGGGCTGGTGTCTAAGACTTCGATCGATTCGGCAACCTGCCGGAAAACGAATTGGAAAGCTTGCTTCAGTTCGACATGTTTGGGCAATCGCTGGCCAAATTTTGCAGGCGGCGGCGTCATACAGCGCTGACCAGCGAACCCATGGGTTTTTTGGTTGAGCTAGACATCGTGTTTGGCTTATCGCCCCTTTCGGGGGGCAATCGTTCATTCCTGTCGGAGGAAACTATGAAGAATTTTGCTCAAAAAGTACAACGTTTCTTGAAATCGGAAGATGGCCCAACAGCCGTCGAGTATGCCATCATGTTGGCTTTGATCGTGATTGTCTGTTTGACCGCTATCCAAGCTGTCGGTACCAACGCTCAATCGGCGTTCAACGACATTGCAGACGACATCAACAACGCTCGCACTGGAACAGCTAACTAACCAGTCATTGCGTTTGTGATTCACGAATGCTCAAAGCCCTCCTGGTGGTGTTTACAACCAGGCAGGGCTTTTTGTGTGTGCTCGACCCAATGGTCCTCGAGAGACCTATGCCATCTGGCAAGCCACGATTTGTCCGCCCTTTATCCCAAGTTTGAGATCGATGTCATGTATAGCATGTACCCGATTGAATCGTATGTCGGCGCCTTTGAAATGGTGTGCATTTTTTTTACCGTCATCGCCGTATTTACAAGCTACGTTTTGACAGTACGAGCATGATTGCGATGCGATGACAGTTGGTTTTGCGTTGACTGTGACGAACAACAACTCTCGCAAATCGGCTAGTCATGCAATCCAATTCAAATAAAAAACAGCAAAATAGACATCCCCAAACCCCTCCATTTAAAGGAAAACGTCATGAGTGGACTCGAGTCCCTGGGAAGTGGAATTATCGAAAACTGGCCCTATTGGTTAGTCAGCATTGTGTTAGTGGTCGCTGCAGTGATCGATGGAATCCAATTGAAGGTTCCAAACTGGATCACGTTCCCAATGATCATTTCTGGCTGGATTTACAGTGCCATCGCTTACGCCTTAACCGGTGACGCCTGGTGGGCGGGTTTAGGCTGGAGTCTTGCTGGAACGGCTGTCGGGCTGGTTTTGTTGCTTCCCGCCTATGCCGTCGGCGGCATGGGAGCGGGTGATGTCAAATTACTCGCTGGAGTCGGTGCTTGGACCTATTGCGTTACAACGTTTTATGCATTCTGCGTATCGGTGTTGATCGGTGCGTTGTTGGCCGTATTGATGATTGTTGCACGAGGGGGCATTCGAAAGCATTCCATGCAATTCATGATGATCCTTAACGAATTTTCAGTGATACGTAACCCAGAGACCCTATCAGCAATCGCGGCAGATCGAAAAAGCCAAATGCTGCTGTTGCCCTATGGTATTCCCATTGCCATTGGAACCATTTTTTACTTTGCCTGGATGGGACTGCTCATCTAGGCGTGGGCCGTCGCCTATCAGGCTAATTGCGGTAACTAGTTGACATCCGCTTGGCTGAACGCCAAGCCGCGAAGATTAGACCAAAAACTGTCGAATTGTGAAACTCTTCCGTTTTTGGCGGTCAAGCGAAACAACAAAGGAATTTGGACAATTGAATGTTCAAACGACGAAAATCCTCAAAGGACGCCACCCGCTGAGTTTTTTGGATTGGCTCGATTTCGTCAAGAAACCAATTCGCAGGAACTGGAAACTACAGTCGCTTACTCGCGAAGGTACCCAGTAATCAGGACAATGACACCATTCAAAAACATGACAAGGTGCAGTAAATGAAATCGAAATCCATTTTTCTTATGGCAGTGTCGCTAGGGTTCGGCTTGATCGCAGCCATTGGAATCCGGCAAGTTTTAGGGCGAAGCGATGCAATAACTCAACCCAGCGTCGAAATGGCACCGGTGATTGTGGCTGCTAAAGATATCGATGCATCCACTGAACTAACCAAAGAAATGGTTACCATTGAAATGATGCCCCTCCAGAGCGTGCCGGAGGGCGCGGCATCCACTCTCGAACAGATTGAAGGCCGAGTTATTCGAACCCGAGTTGGCCGCCGGTTTGCAATCAACCTTGCCGATGTCGTCGACAAATCCGAGGTGAACACCTTGGCGATACCCCCAGGATTCAAGGTCGTTGGCATCAAGGTGAGCGCCGAAGAACACATTAACGGATTGTTGCAACCGGGGGACTTGGTGGACATTATGGGCGTATTTCGCCAAGGTCCCAACAATTCGGCGTTGGCCATTACATTCCTTAAAAAGGTCCGTGTCTTTTCAGTTGATGGCGCCCTCCGGGCGGAAGTTGGACGCGACGCAAACACCAAAAACACGACAATCGTAAGTGTCCTTGCAACGCAAAAACAGGCCGAAAAACTTGTTCTAGTTCAACGCATGGCCGACTTGAAAATCGCTTTGCTCGGTCGCGATTCAGTGGATGAACCGTTTGATTATGAAGCACTACTTGCATCGGAAACGGATGATAACGAAACGACTCTGGATCAGATTCTGTCCAATCAAATGCAACCAGCTGCCCTTCATCAGTTTCTGCAGCAACCCCAATCCATGATTTCAGCTAGCAGCGACGCGTTTGGTGACATGCCGCAAGTACACCATACGATGCGAGTGATCACGGCGAGTGGCATTCAAACGGTTCGATTTGGGCAATTCGGTGAACTATTGTCGACTACCGACTTGGATTCCTCGAAGAAAACGAATATCGACGACGTTTTCTCCGGCTCCGGATATTCCGAAGATTATGAAAGTAGCGATATTGACCTATTCGACGGAAAGTCCAATACTGAGCAGGAAAACTGATGTTTTCAATTGTTCGAAGCCAATGAGCGAAATAATAATAGGTGATTTGGTGAACGTACCGCTTGAATCGTCATGCGGTACCATTCCCTAAACCAACCTTCTTGAAGCAATAGAAATAATTCCATCGCAGGATGCGATTCAACAATGGGGATACAGGGATGATCCAAAGTTGCACGTCAACAAATTGGCTTTTGCTGTTCATAATTGGTATGACGATTGGGTCGCCCAAAACAGCGCTATCGCAAAGTTATGCGAATCAACCGGGGACCGCGATCAAAATCGATTTGATGGTCAACCAGATTGAGATTATTCAGGGCACCAGTCGGGTTCTGATCTTTGATCACCGTGTTCCTGAATTAGTCGTGGAAAATCAGGACGCGCTTCAAGCCACGCCCATTTCTTTCAATCAGATATTGATTACCGGTCGTCGTATCGGTTTCTCATCGATTACTGTGAGTGATGAAAACGGTAACCCGCGAACCATCAATATTCATGTGAAAGGGGACGTTCGTGGGCTGGAGGCAGAACTGCAGGGTTTGTTCCCCGATGCTCGAGTCCGCGCCACGGCATTGAAGACCGGTGTTGTCCTTCAGGGAACTGCCGGAAGTGCCGGTCAAATTCCGATGATCATCAAAGTTGCTCAGGATTATTTCCCGGAAGTTCACAACGACTTGCGAGTCGGCGACTCGCAATTGGTCGCCATCGAAGTCAAGGTCTATGAGGTTTCACGTACCAAGCTGCGACAAGCGGGAATCGACTGGCAAATTATTTCCGGAAGTTTGAATATCACTTCAAGCGGTGGAAATGTCGGTGCTCCTAACCTGACGTTTAACATTTTGAACGGCGGAAATGAATTGAATGGTTTTTTGAATATTCTTGAACGAAACACCTTGGCGAAGTTGGTCGACTCCCCAGTGTTGGTCGCCATGAACGGTCGCCCAGCTGAGTTTCTGGAGGGTGGCGAAATTCCTTTCGTCGTCAATCAAGGACTTGGTCAAAATTCAATCGAGTTCCGTCCCTTCGGCACCAAGCTGGATGTGGTTCCAATCATTCTCGGCCAAAATCGTGTCCGCTTGGAAATCCGTGCGGAAGTCTCCGAGCCCTCCAATGATTTGGGAACGGCCGATGGCACACCTGGTTTCCGAGTTCGCCGAGTCAATACGGGAGTCGAAATGAAGATGGGCCATACTCTGGCGTTGGCTGGTGACTACAAAGAGGTCGTCGAGGCCGAAACATCCGGTTTTCCGGGACTAAAAAATGCTCCCTACGTAGGCGCCCTGTTTCGCCGCGTCACCGAACGAACCAACGAAATAGAATTGGTGATCACCTTGACCCCTCGATATATTGCTGAAACCGATCCAGCGAACATGCCGCCTGTTGGTCCTGGCCAACTCACCAGCTCCCCGTCAGATTGCGAACTGTACCTCAAGGGTCATATTGAAGTTCCTCGTTGCGAACCCGATTGCCCCGGGCCGCAGGGCTTGATGCCAGCACATCCCGTGCAGTATCGCAACGGAAATACAGGCTTCACCACCAACGAATACCTGGAAGGTCGACCCGAGCAAACTCCGGACGTCATCCAGCACTACAACCAATATTATCCTCCCGCTCCAACAGGTGCACAGTCACCTGGAGGATATGGCAGCGGTTCATTTCCAGCCACCGGATCGAACTACCAACAACATGGAGAAAACATGAACGATCCGAACTCGGGGAAATCTACGACACCGGCACAACCTACTTCGACTTGGCCGACGAATTCATCGTGGCCCAGTGACTATAACGGAGCAAATAAGCCGACAATGACGCCTCAATACCAAATGAGCCGTCGGCGAGTGATTAACCGTTAGCTCGTTAAGTTATTGCGTCAAACGTACAAAAGCTGCCCGCGCAATCACCCGATTGATGCGGGCAGTTTTCGTGGTAAATCCGATTCAATCCGAACATTCCGCAAGTCATTCGAAATCGGAATTTGGGAATCGAAGAAAAATGCATTTCCCCAGGCAACCCAATAACTATGACCTAAGTATTTACTGTAGAAACTAGCTCGGTTGAGCAGTCGAACGTAAGAAGTCACAAAAATTCGATCGCGCGAAAGTCAAACCCAGCGCTCGCATCGCAGATCCAACCCCCAGACGACGACCCCCAAACTCAGGATAACCCATGAATGCAGCCAGAATCACAATTTGTGATCCAGTTGATGAAACCCGAGAGAAAACCAAGCGGCTACTCTTGAGCGTGGATTCCGTTTGCCTGGAAGCGGATTGCTCCCGGTATGAGTTTTATTTGGATGTTGTCAGGCAGACCAGTCCAGACGTCGCGATTCTCTCATCCGATTCAAACGAAGAACGAAGTATTGAGTTGATTCGGCAAATTCACAACGCGTGCCCAAATTGCGGTATTGTTGTGATTAGCAGCAGTAAGGATGGGCAATTCATTCTACAAGCGGTTCGAGCCGGAGCGCGAGAGTTTGTTGAAACACCTGTCGAAATTCAAGAACTTGTCTCAGCACTCAGCCGAGTCTCCTCGAACGGCAATATTCCGGGCCGGTCAAAAACGGGCTCAATTATCGCGGTCGCCGGGGCCTCTGGAGGCGTTGGCACGACTTCCATTGCCGTGAATCTCGCTTGCTCCCTTGCTGCGCTTCCCGGAAAAACCGTGGCGTTGATTGATCTGGACCTTTCGCTGGGAGATGCCGATGTGTTCCTCGATGCGATACCCGAATATACCTTGCTGGACGTCGCTCAAAATGTATCTCGACTCGATTTGTCATTATTAAAAAAATCATTAACCAAACACGAATCGGGTGTTTACCTTTTGCCGCGACCGGTGCAGCTTCATGACATCGAGACGATCTCTCCAGAAGATTTCAATCGAGTCATCAAGTTACTGCAGGCCTCGTTTTCGCATCTTGTCATTGACCTATCGAAGTCATATCAAAGTCTGGATATCACTGCACTTAAGGCCGCAGACCATATATTGTTGTTGACCCAACTGGATCTCCCCTGCCTACGAAACGTTGTCCGTTTGATTATGTCACTCGAAGCCTTTGAAGGCATCACCGAAAAAATCAAAATCGTGGTCAATCGCTATGGGCTTGAAAATGGCGAGATTAGCCTGAAAAAGGCTGAACAACACATCGGTCGAGAGATCTACGCACAGATACCAAATAACTATGCGATCGTGTCCGAATGCAGAAACAACGGCATTCCGCTGATCCAAACAGCACCCAAGGCTGCGATTACTCACTCGATCCACGATTTGGCAAGGCGATTGGTGGCAAGCGAGCAAGAGAGTGGAGCGACCGAGGATTCCGAAAAGAAAGAGAAAAAAGAGCGAAAAAGACTGTTCAGTTTTCTTTCCAAAAGCAGCAACTAAAGCTTCCTGAAATTTGTGAATTTATCTAGACCGTCCTTTTCATTTGTAGGGCAGTTTTTTATTCTGAGTTCATCGCACCCAACCTTTTCTGGATTCCCGATGACTCAAAAACAACCACCAAGCCGCCGTGTATCGTACTCGGCGGCTACTTTTTCTTGTCTGATACTCTTCGGCACATGTTGCTGGTCAGGTTGCCATTCAACTGAAAACCAAACTGAGTTGACGCTTGAAAACCATGCCGATTCCGATCCTGCGGAACGTCAATTCGAACAGCCTGCAACAGCGCTAGCTTCCGATATTCCGACGGTGCATGACGACTTGCCAAACCAATCAAGCAAGTTGAATTTACTGGAGGAACCGCAACTCTCGTTTTGGGTGCCTGCTAAATTTGGTGGTCAGGGCGATACTTCGGTGACGTCGGATAAGATTGAACTTGGGTTTGGGTATAACATGACCGGGGTTGTATTCACCGGAGATATGCCGACCGATAACTTTCAGCTCACCTATGAGGCGCGACGGATTTCCGGATCGGATTTTTTCGGCACGCTGACATTTCCAGTTGGCGAATCACATTGCTCTTTAGTGTTAGGTGGATGGGGCGGAGCAACCGTTGGCTTATCATCTTTGGACGGTGAAGATGCCAGCCAAAACGAAACTCGAAAGATCATCGGCTTCGACACGGAGCAATGGTATGCAATTAAGATCGAAGTTGATTATCCGGTGATTCGATGCTGGATTGATGACCAACTGACGATCGACATCGATGTAACCGGTCGCCAAGTCAGCGTGCGCGGTGATGTCCAAGTTTGTGTTCCGCTTGGATTCTGCAGTTTTGAAACGGAAGCAGAAATTCGTCACGTGCACTTGGTCACATTCAATGATGCCAATGAATAGTGTTACGCGCACGAACTGACCTCTATCACATTTGCGGATTCACTCAAGCGACGATCGCCCTCAACTCGTCGATCATTAAACTAAAACCTCTAAATGGAAGTCGGTACCGACTCCAGATAATCGAGTGGACATTAAATCGCATCAATATTTTATGCAGTTGGCCTTGCAACAAGCCGTTGCTGCTTTTGAAAACGATGAAGTCCCCGTGGGATGCGTGATTGCGGTCGGTGATCGTGTGATCGCAGCTGCCTACAACCAGCGAGAAACACTTAAAGACCCCACAGCCCATGCTGAAATTATCGCCATCACCCAGGCCGCGCAAGCCATTGGTGATTGGCGGCTGGACGGCTGTACGTTGTTTGTTACTTTGGAACCGTGCACCATGTGCGCTGGTGCAATCCTTCAAGCGAGAATTCCGCTGGTCGTCTATGGAGCCACCGACGCCAAGGGAGGAGCTGTCCAATCCTTGTTCCACCTTCTAAACGACCCGCGACTCAATCACCAGGCACAGGTTATCGGTGGAATCCTCGCCCAGGAATGCGGTTCGCTGCTCTCAACTTTTTTTCAGGTGAAACGCGATCAAGGGAAGAAATAGCGCGTCGCGAAGCGCTGTTGCGATCACGAAAGCCGCTTGTAGAGATTCCATTCCGAGATACGATGTTTCGCGTCGATTTGCCTCAACCGCGATTGCGCGTTCGAACTGGCGCCTCGAAACCTCAAAAAAATTGCCTATTCGTCACTGGCCTCAGTTCGCGCCGGGTTCAAGGCATCCACACCTTGTCTTAAAGCGCGTTCCCAACCGCCGTAGGCGGGATTTGGCAACAGGATCCAACGCTCACCTAGCATCGATGATTTCTGTTGGGCAATAAAATTTCGTTCATCTTGCACTCGGGTATCCATACCAGAACATACATCGCTCAGTGAGTCACCGATCAACAGGATGATCCGATGATCCTTGGCCACCATCGCTCGACGTGAAAGCTTGTCGTCGTCTCGTCCATCTTCCGCATTTCGAGTCAACACCGTGTCTTCAGATGCTGGCAAGCCAAACCGCCTCAGGTTGTTGATTGTTGCTTCTCTCGCAATATCATCGCGATTGGTGATATAAAACACTTGTACGCCGTGCTCCAAGGCAACGTCGATAAACGCTTTGACACCTGGTACCAACTCAGCACGTTCCTCTAAACACCAGGCGTTCCAGACTTGCTCAGAAAACTGCTCTTGATCAAGGATATTTCTGGCATTGAATGCCGAGTTATCCAGCACCGTCTCATCGACGTCCAAAATCACCGCTGGCATTTTCGTCCGAAAGTCGTCATCGACCAACTGGATCTCGTCCGCCGACCATTCGGTGTCATCCAGACCCAACTGCAACTGTCGAATTGCATGGCGATAAATCTGTGCCGTGAGGAATTTATATTCTGCCGCATTTTGCATCCATGCGACGGAATTGTAGCGGCGGTCAGCATCCACATCCTGCAACGATGACTGGCCAAGTAAAGAGCCACAGCAATTGTTTGCCAGTAGGAACACCACAATGGTGAAGGCATGTCGACACCCATACCGCCGCCGCCAAATACCTGGAGCATCTTGTTGCAAATAATCCACAACGCTTCCCCTAACTATCAAAAAAACATCAGTACCGCAAACACATTATGGCAATCGTCGTCGTCTCCGCAAACAATGCCTTAAGCACAACGTCGATGCAACGCATACGAATTAACCAACGCCACGCTGCCAGCCATTGACACATCCTCTTTGGCTTTTCTCATAACTGAGACTCAAATCCCATCGTTGGGGATTCGCTCGAGTGGCCGGAGTTGAATCAAGTCGGGACTCGGGGTTTGAGCATAGTTGATTTCAACAGTCTGCCACTTTTTGATCTTTTTCCTTCGCCGATCCAAGTCAAGATCTGGGCGCAAGAGATGGGTGTCGCCAGTAATCAACCGCAGGTTTTCAAGCGCTAAAACCCGTATCGCCAACTTATTGTCTTCCAACAATCCAACGAGTTCACTGGCAACGTCTGACTGTTTCGCTTCTGGCGGTTTTTCCTGAATTTGCTCCACCGAGTATCCCAACAGCAATGAATGATAATCCGTTTTTCGTGACTCGAATAATTCAAGCGAGGTCGATAGGCGTTGAGCGTTTTCCGAATCCTGATGCAAATCATATCGAAACGACTCCAGGATTTCACTCCAATAAATGCGGTACCGAGGCGCATCAAAAAAATCAACCACATACATGAAGTTGCCGACTGCAATCAGGTTCTGCAACCCAATCACACGAACCTCATCACGACGGTGACTCAGAAATGTGATAAGTTGTGGCAGCAGCGGCTTTCCAGGTTCAATTTCAGTATTTAACTGACTTCGAGCCAATTCGAGCCATTTGCTGGATTCTCCCTGAATCCAGTCAGGAATCGTTTCAAACCACCCGATTTGCGACTCGATTTGAGAGGCCTTCTCAATCGGCCCAGTGACCGTCCAGTACTGAGCCTGGCCTTGCAGTAATAGCGTTTCCATCGAACCAGCATCGTCCGTATGAAGATCCCCTGCGTTCTCCTGTAAAACCAGTTCTATCTGCTCCGTCGACGAAGCTCTGATTGTTGCGGCAGGCATCTTGGCCGCATTATGGGCCTCCACATCGATTGGTGCGGCGGGATCCGCCCAAACAAGCGAACAACTCCCTTGAAGCACGATTACCTGCATGACATGTTGTTCATTTTGCATTAGCAAACTCATCCCAGGCGGGAAATACGATCGCGATTCGATCGCCAATTCCGTGAACTCTTCGATTAATTCGATTTGAAGAACTCCAAACCGATTTCCGATTTCAACAGTTTGACCCAAACCAGTCGCTCGAACAATCGCACGTCCCGAACGCAGATCAAAGCCTGGTGCCGCGCGATGACGCAGCGTAACCCACGCCGGGCCAATCAGCTCGACATTGCAGCTCTCGTTCAGTGTTAATTCGGGACGCGAGGATCGAAGCACGAATAGTGGCTGGTTCTGGCGGAAAACCTGATTCGAGGGGGCGACAACCCACTGAGAATCACTGATTGGAAAGTGTTCGACGTGCGCTGCATTCGGCTGTTCGTTATCGGTCGCAATCGGCACGGCAGGCGCTAAGAAAGCCAGTGGTTCACCTACACTGATGGTGCTGGCCATCAGTTCACCCAGCAAAACTGTATCTGACGACATTGAAGGCATTGGGTCGACAGTCGCTTCCGCGTGGCCTGCATCGAATGGCCGCTCGCGTTGATCACCTTGCCCTTCATGGAGCTCGAGTTGCTCTGCGTTCTCATTTGCAACAATCCGATCGGGTTCAAAGATTGGCACTTCCTGAGGTAAATGGGGCTCAAAATCGATCACTGGGCGCGACGGAACCGGTTCATTTCGCGGGCCGGAGGCGGCGGCGGACATGTCACGTTCCGTCTCGTTTTGAATCGGCGTTGGTTGCTCTGCGTCATCGTCGTTTAAGATAGTGCCATCATCGGACCGTCGCTCGTCGGATTCTTGGTCACGATCGACTTCTACCTTACCCGCGACTGAAGGCTTTGAATTCTGATTGGCAATCCACCAACCCGCGGTAAACGAAATTACGATGGCTCCACTTAGCAACAACGTTAACACGAGAGGCAGATAGGTCTTTCGCGAGCCGACTGAATGCACAAAGTCATTCTCGGCTTCCAGCGAATTCACAGGTGCGCTGTACTCTCCCGTGGTTGCCGGTTCGTTTACAAAGTTGTGTCCCGACCCGCTGGGCTCATCCGTTCGGATCGTATCAGCCCGCCGTTGTTCTGAATCACCAATCCAACCGCTTTTTGGACTGCGAGTTACCGGCTCTTTATCGGCGAGAGTTGCGTGATGAACAATGCCATACACCGATTGACGTAATTCAGCAGGGATCGAAGCCTTTTCCCGTGCTGCATATCGAATCGACAAATCGCTCAGAATCAGGTCTTTGAGCAAAATGTCATCTTGCAAAACCCGTCGCTCGAATTCACTGGTCTGTATCGAATCGAGCTTGCGATCAAGGAAGGCGGCGACGAGATTCGCACTGCTGCCATTCATTGCTTCGGAGCCAAGAAGCAGATCCAACTTGGAAGAAACGGCAGAATTAGCGCGGACGGATCGCATTCGTTCGACCCAAATCTTCGCGCGGTTCGGTTCGCGGACAATTTCACGAAGCCCTTCGATCCCCTTCTGGGTCCAGCCCGCTTGATCGAGCCATTCGAGCAAATTTCTCAGTGACAATCGCATATCGCTGCCTGTGGACGAGACGTGAGAAATAAATGGTGACTGTATCGGGACAGTGACCGATCCGCTTCGACAACGAACAATCCGCAACATGACGCCACGGTTATGGTGGCGATCTCAACTGTCAGTCGTTGACCGGCATCAACGAAGTGAACACCAGTGGGGTGTAAAACTATCAAATACCCTCGCACTGGTAATTTTACAACCTTACCCTATTTCTCATCAACAAATACCGCTGGTACTTCCGCATCGCGAAACGCCACGTTGAGTTGGCGGACATCGGTTTTAATGATTTCCTGCAATTTCTCCAATTCAATATCAATTAAGCTTGCGACTTCATCACGAACTTCATAGGATTGCCGTGTTGGGCGATTGTCACCGCTGGACACGACCGCGATAAGTCCACTTAATCGATTGTTAAGCTTAATTGGATAATTGAGAGGGTCTTGCGCGCTTTGCATCTTGGTTTGATACAAACTCTCCTCGACACCCGTCAACTTATTAGTAATCGCATCGGCATCCGCGATTAAATCACTGTAATCATTATTTTCTATTAATCGACTCTTTAGTCCAGCAATTTGCCGTTTGATGTCGCGAATCTGAGAAATTGCGGTATGAGTTTCACTCAGTTTGTCGCGAATTTCAATCAGCAAATCAAACTGTTTTTGCAAGTCTTCGATCGTTGCAGAACTACGCGGATCGATTACGATCTCAAATTCAATCGAGCGAGACACTTCCGCAGGTGCCTTGTCGTCCTCGGACCGATGCTCGTCTTCCGCATTTTCCGCGTCTGCAGAATTCTCGACACCGCTCGAGTCTTCACCAGAGATCGTCAACACCGCCTGATAGGTTCCGGGCACCGCCGTCGGACCTCCGGTTCCCCCTCCCCATAAAACCATTCCGTCGAATGTTTTTGCCCCAGGATAGTTTAAATCCCAATTCACTTTGTTAATTCCGGCATTGAGCGACAATGGAAGTTCGTTTTGCAAACGATTGGGACGGGTAGAAAAGCGACATGCCACATCCCCCGATGGATCGATAATTTCCAATGTCGCTTCGCCCACTGGATTCGCCTTCATAAATATACGAATTGGAACGCCGCCTGCGGGATTCGCGCCAGCGGTTCGACTGGCGCGCCCCGTACCCCCTCCACGCAATCGATACGTCGATCGAGGCTGAAACAAGTGCACCGCTTGGTTCGCGATCTCGTCATTCCACTGGTGCAATGGAGTCAAGTCATCCAAAACATAAAACGATCGACCTTGTGTCGCGACAATGAGATCATTCTCCTTGATCGTCAAATCGGTGATGGGCACGATCGGCAAATCCAATTGAAACGGCTGCCAATTCTTCCCATCATCCAAACTGATATACATGCCTCGTTCAGTGCCGGAGAAGAGCAGCCCCTTGCGAACCGGATCAGCGCGTATCACTCGAGTAAAATGTTTTCGGTCGATTCCGTCCGTAATCTTCGTCCACGTTTTCCCGTAGTCGTTTGTTTTGAACAAGTACGGTTTAAAGTCATCCGATTTGTATCGAGTTGCTGCAACATACAAACCGCCGGGCTCGTGCGGATTCACTTCGAGGCTGTTGATTTGCGCCCATTCCGGCATCTCGGCTGGAGTCATGTTTTCCCAGTTCTCGCCTCCATCGCGTGACAACTGAATCAATCCATCGTCGGTGCCAACCCACAACACCCCCTCTTCGTGGGGTGATTCGGCAAAGGCGAAGATTGTGCAGTAGTACTCGACGCTGGTATTGTCTTTGGTAATCGGCCCGCCTGATGGACCAAGTTTCGTGGAATCGTTGCGAGTCAAATCCGGACTTACCTGAGTCCAGCTTTCTCCCTCGTCCTCGGTCACGAACAATACGTTTGCGGCTGCATACAACCGGTTGGGATTGTGCGGTGAAAAATGGATCGGGAAGTTCCATTGAAATCGGAACTTCAAACTGCCTGCTCCATGTCCCATCGGATTGTCTGGCCAGATGTGTACATTGCGAACTTCCTTAGTTCGATGGTTAATCCGCGTCAAATAGCCACCATACGAACCCCCAT
Source organism: Pirellulaceae bacterium (assembly GCA_041748315.1). Taxonomy (GTDB): domain Bacteria; phylum Planctomycetota; class Planctomycetia; order Pirellulales; family Pirellulaceae; genus CALMEE01. The sequence goes on along the minus strand of JBGTDM010000183.1, from coordinate 994 downwards.
AAACAATGTCCGAATCTACAGGATGTGGCGCGATATGCCCACTTTCACCCCCTGCAGTCGGCTCCCAATCTCGTTCACCAATGGAAAATGAATCGCTGCGATACGGAATCCTTACCGTAGAATTATCTTGCTGTGCACCGTAGATTCGGTAGGGAAAGTAGTTGTCGGTCGTGACCCGATAAAACTGTGCCGTGGGCTGGTTCATGTACGTGGAAAACGTCTCGCCACGATTGAAGGAAATCTGCGCACCCCCATCATCTGCAATGATCATTCGTTCCGGATCATGTGGATCAATCCATAGATCATGATGGTCACCATGTGGAGTCGAAATTGAGCTAAAGTTCTCGCCGCCATCCTTGGAACGCCAGAATTGTACGTTCAACACGTAGACCTCGTCGATATCCTGCGGACCGGCGTAAACGCGAGTGTAGTACCAGGCTCGTTGCCGCAGTTTCCGTTCATCATTGATTCGCCGCCAGGTCAACCCGCCATTGTCGCTACGAAACAAACCTCCATCCTCCGCCTCGATCTGAGCCCAGACTCGATTACTATTGACCGGAGAAACGGCAATACCGATGATCCCGACAGCGCCTTTCGGCAGTCCGTTGTTACGGGTGATTTCGGTCCAGTTATCTCCGCCGTCAACACTCTTCCAAATGCCACTCCCGTCGCCACCCGATTCCAACGAATATGGCGTTCGCTTCACCTGCCACATCGTTGCGTAAATGATCCGCGGATTATTTGGATCAAGGATTAAATCAACTGCGCCCGCTTCATCACTGACAAACAAAATGCGTTCCCAAGTCTTCCCTCCATCCTGACTACGAAACACTCCACGCTGTTGGTTTGGTCCGTACAGATGCCCCAACGCCGCAACGTATACTAAATCGGCATCCTGCGGGTGAATGCGGATTCGCGGAATAATTTGCGAATCGTCGAGACCGATCGAAGTCCAAGAACCTCCGCCGTCAACGGATTTCCACATACCATCGCC